>CAYGOX010000029.1:0-9863 GCA_964351485.1 uncultured Halioglobus sp. | reverse complement strand
CAGGCCCACAAACACGATCAGCATGCCGATGATATTGGCGAGTAGCCGCAGGCCCTCGCCGGTGCCCAGCACCAGCGCTTCCATACTGCTGTTGTAGTGAGAGTGCAGGACAACCGGGACGGTAGCGCCCGGTCCCTGCGGCGGCACCATCACGGCGGCCAGCAGCAGGGCGGCTGGCGCACTGATCAGGGAAGCCACCAGGATATGGCTCAGCGCGCCGGGCAGTACCGGGGTCAGGATGCTGGCGTACAGGGCCAGGACTGTGCCGGCGACGGTGGCCATGCCGCAACTCATCAGCATGAACAGTTCGCTGCGGGTCATCCGCTCGAGATAGGGCTTGATCAGCAGGGGGGATTCGACCATGCCCACGAAAATGGAGGCAGCGGCGCCGGTTCCCACCGCCCCGCTCAGGCCCATTGAGCGCGTCAGCAGGCGCGCCAGCAGGCCGATGATCCAGGGCAGTACGCGCCAGTGCCAGAGCAGAGCGGCCAATGCCGCGAACACCAGGACCAGGGGCAGGGCGCGAAATGCCAGGATGAAGCTGTTGTGGGGCGCACTGATGTCAAAGGGCGCCTCGCCGCCGCCGAGGTAGCCGAAAACCATGCTAGTGCCGCGGACGGTGGCTTCCTCGATTGCCAGCACCGCGCGGTTCAGCACCAGTAGTGCGTCCTGCAGCAGGGGCACGTTGAGAAACAGGCCGGCGAGCAGTAACTGTGTGGCGATGCCGGCGATGACCAGTCGCCAGGGAAAGCGATTGCGCTGCTGACTGATCAGCCAGGCGAGAAAAACCAGGGTGGGAAGCCCTATCAGTGCTTGGGACATCGACTACCGTTCCAAATGGCCAGTCGCCGACCGTATTAGAGCCGGGGAAAAATGTCTACCCGACCGCTTTCGCCGCGCGCTTTTGCCGGGTTTGATTTGCTATACAGCGCTGGAGGGAATAGGGCCGCCGGCTTGTTGGTTCTGCGGCGGTAGTCCATGCTCATTATCGATTTTCAGTGACTGGAGCCGTAACCTCATGCTTTCAAAATTCGACGATTACCCCATCCACCAAACCGCCGAACCGCTGTTTCACACGGCCTCCAGCGACCGGTTTGTCTACGACCGCTACTGGTACAACGCACACGCGCGCGACGGCAGTTTCTACTTTGGCGTCGGGTTGTGTCGTTACGCGAATTTGGGGATTCTCGACGGCAGCCTCAGCCTGGCAATCGATGGACACCAGTACGCGTTCCACGCCTCGCGTCGTGCGTCGCACGAGCCGACCGACCTGTCGATCGGTCCCATGTCCCTGACAATCCTCGAGCCCATGGGGCGGCACCGTTTGCTGCTGACTGAAAACGAGACAGGTATCGAGTGCGACCTCGTCTTCACGCCGCGCACCGCCTGTATCGAGGAGGGCCGCCAGACGCTGCGCAACGAGCGCCACGTGGTCATGGACGCAACCCGCCTGGACCAGTTCGGTAGCTGGTCGGGCTGGATTCGGTACGACGGCAAGGAACTGAAAGTCGACGGCCGCACCACGTTCGGCCTGAAGGATCGCTCCTGGGGTATTCGCCCCGTCGGCGACGCCTATACCGGCGGCGCGCCGCTGGACGAGTTCCAGTCCCTGCATTTCAACTGGATGCCGATCCACTGGGAAGACGAGTGCAGCCTTGCTGGCTGGTTCTGTGACGACAAGGGCAACCAGTGGCACACCGACCAGGGCTTTCTGCCGCTGTATGACAACATGGAAGATATTCCCGGCACGGTAGATCCGGGTGCGCGCGTCTGGCAGGGCGAGGTCGAGTACGACCTGACCATGATTCCCGGTACTCGACGAGCGAGCGCCGCCACGGTGACCATGAACGACCGTTCGGGGCAGAGCATGGAAGTGCACCTCGAGCCGGTGATGGTCCACCGTATGAAGGGGCTGGGCTACCAGCATCCCGATTGGGGTCACGGCAAGTGGCACGGCGAACTGGCGATTGGCGCCGAGAGTTGGAAGGACAGTGACCTCGATCCGCTGGCGCTGGAAAACCTGCACATCCAGCAGGTGGTCAAGGCCACCTGTGGCGACAAGGTCGGGCACGGCGTGCTCGAGCAGATGCATATCGGGCCTTCGACTGTGCTGGGATTTGACGACTGGTTCGACGGCGCGAAATAATCCGCTGTACTGATCAATCGGCAAACGAAGGCG
Organism: uncultured Halioglobus sp.; assembly: GCA_964351485.1. Lineage (GTDB taxonomy): Bacteria > Pseudomonadota > Gammaproteobacteria > Pseudomonadales > Halieaceae > Marimicrobium. Next base: position 7,684 of record CAYGOX010000029.1, on the reverse strand, counting down.
GCGCTGGATGCACGTACTGGGTAAGGTGTTGAAGTGGCTGCTGCTACTGGCGGTACTGGCGGCAGCCGGGCTGTTGTTTATGGCGTGGTATGTCGGCGCCTGGAATGTGCTTTTTCCCTCGAGTGTTCACGAGAGCGAGCCGCCCCGGTTGCCCGAGAATCTTACGCGTCCCGCGGTGCTGGTGTTCACCAAGACCAACGGTTTCCGGCATACCGACGGGATCGCCGGCGGTAAACTGGCGATCAATGCCATTGCGCAACAACGCGGCTTTTCGGTGTTTGAAACCGAGAACGGCGCGGTGTTCAACGCGCGGGACCTCGCCCTCTTTGATGCGGTGGTATTTCTCAACGCCACCGGTGACCTGTTCAACGAGGCGCAGGAGGCGGCCTTCGAAACCTGGATGGAGTCCGGTGGCGGCTGGGTGGGCATTCACGCGGCCGGCGACGGTTCACACGCGGGCTGGCCCTGGTACCGGGAGAACCTGATCGGTGCCGACTTCACCGCCCATATCATGGGCCCGCAATTTCAGGAAGCGAAGGTGAACGCCGAGAACCGCTGGCACCCGGTGCACGTGGGACTGCCCCGGAGTTTCGCTCATACCGAGGAGTGGTACTCGTGGGAGAAAAGCCCGCGGCTGGAGGAATTTGTCATCCTGGCGAGCCTGGACGAGTCATCCTACAACCCGGTGCAGAAGTTGTTTGGCTCTGAGGTCGATTTACGGATGGGGGATCACCCCGTTGTCTGGAGTAACTGCCCCGGACGGGGCAAGAGCGTCTACCTGGAGATGGGGCATCGCGCCGAGGCGTTTGAGCAGCCGCAGGTAAGAAAGCTGCTGGACAACGCGATTCACTGGGTGCGGAGTCCGGGGCCCTGTAAGCCTCCGTCTCCGCACGGTTAACGCGTCGGGTCAGGACAGGGTAATTACCTCTGTCTCCAGCGGGGCAATCGGTCCCTCGGGCAATTGAAAACGCCAGAACATGATGCCGAAAGGCCGGCTTTCCGTATCGAGCCAGTTGGGTTTCCCCGGGTCCCGGTGCGCGAGGATCATTTCGAAATTCCCCTCGTCATCGGTGACGGTCTGCTTGCGGTTCAATGAGATTGTGCGCTCCTCGTAATTCAGGGTCTGCAGGAAGCGGTTGAACAGGACCACGTTGGAGAACCGGCACTTGGGAAACCGTCCACGGATGACCAGCGCCTGGTCCGGCCCCAGCACAAAGGGCGCCATGCTGTAGACGTTATCGCGCGCGGCGTAGGTAATGTTGTCGTGGGAATCGTCCTTGACCGGCGGCGCAAACTGGTTCGGCACGCGCGAGACCCACGAAGGACTGCCGGCCCCGTTCATAGGAACGACGTTGCCCTTGATGAAGGCTGTTACGCGATCGATACCCGCCGCGATCTGGGAATCGGTGGGCGCGCTGCGTGGCGGAATGTCGGCGAGTACCTCGATATCAATCGGGATGTGATGCATCCTGTCATTGTTGATGCTGAGCTTGCGCTCGTAGTAGTGACGTGTGGTGAGACTGCTGGCTCCGGTGGGTAACGGCATCCAGTTCCCCGGCCGTTTCTCTTTACTCAGAATGATTTCGAAGTTGCCGTCCTTATCGGTGTCGAACTGGGTGTCATTGAGTGTCGAGCCGATGCCGTCACCCTCGGTGCCGGTGCCCAGTTCAACGGTAAAACTGGTGTAGGTTGCACCGGCCAGGTTGCCGGTGATGCGGTAGGCGTATTCGTCGCTGATGGCGGCACTGAAGTAGCGCGCATCGGGATTGTCGCCGAGCAGTTTCTTGTGCTGGTTGATAAAGGACGTGAAGAAGGGTCGCGCCGGGTCGGCTTCGAGCCAGGATTCCATCCCGTGCATAAGTGCATGCAGCAGTGCGCGTCGGGCTTCGGCGTATTCCTGCGGTGTGCGAAGGTTCCAGGCCGGTTCGGTGAATGCCTCTTCCAACTCGTTGAGGGTTGTCTGCAGCCGATCCAGTGCCGCGCTGGCCAGTCCATCGTTACTTTGGGATTTGGCGCTGGCGATGGTTGGCGCCAACAGGCTGCCCGCCATGCTTCCCAGGGCGACGCCCTTCAACAGCTCTCGTCTTTGCATGCTCGTATCCTCGCTGATTGTCGTTATGTTTGCGGTGGGCGTTGGCCGCCGCAGAGTACGTCGGTGACGCGTTCGGTATCCATATATTCGCGCAGCTGACGCAGCTTGCCGTCGGCGAATTCAAACAGGAAGTGGTACTCGTTGGTGTAGGTGGCGCCCGACGCATGTTGTCCTTCGCTGGTGGCTTCGACCGCGACCTTGTCACCCTCGGCAACCATGTCGAGGATGGTGAAGGTCAGGCCCTGTGGGAACGCCTCGAAAATGCCCCCGGCTGAGGCCGCAACCTGGTCGCGGCTGAAGGTGCCCGAGATCAGCGTCTGGCCCATGGTGCGCACGCTGCCGTCTTCGGCATAGGCGTTGACGATGCTGTCCACGTCGCCCTTGTTGAGTGCCTCGAAAAATTGTGTGACTCGCTGTTTGTTGGCTTCTGCCTGGTTCATCGCGTTTGATCCCTTGTGATTATGGTTTGCGCAGTGGTGTAGGTGCTTCTGCCCTAGGGAACCACCTTGCCGCGCAGGCTCTTGAGTTGTCCGCGGCGTGTCTTGCTGTCCACCCGACGTTTTTGGCTGGCGCGGCTGGCCTTGGTGGGAATGCGGTCGGGCTTTTTCTCGGTCGCGCTGAGTACCAGTGCACGCAAGCGCTCGAGCGCGTCGGCCCGGTTTTTTTCCTGTGAGCGAAAGCGCTGAGCCTTGATTGTGATAACACCCTGGGCAGAGATGCGTCGGTCCGGGAGGGCGCGCAGGCGTTCTTTGAGCGTGTCGGGCAGTGAAGAGGCTGCGATATCGAAGCGCAGGTGGATTGCCGTGGAGACCTTGTTGACGTTCTGTCCCCCGGCGCCCTGCGCACGGATCGCCCGGATCTCGATGTCGTCCAGTGGAATGCTGATGTTGGCGTCGATATCCAGGCTCATCGCTTCCTCGATTGTGCAGACTGTTGGGGGCGATACGCGCTAGCGATTGCGCCCCAGCTTCTCGTGGGCGTCCACCCACTCGTTGGTGCCGGTCTTGCGATCCACCTTGGCCGCTGCACCCAGCGAGAGTTCGCCCGCCAGTGCCAGCGCCGCGGCAATCTCTGCCAGCTTCAGCGCCTTGCCCTGGCCATAACAGTCCATGATCTCCAGGCATTCACGCTGGGTGGGCAGTGCCGTGCCACCGCCGTAACTGGCAAGGATGAGGGCTGGGAAGGTAATTGAGAAGTAATAGTCGCCGTCGCGGGTCACTTTGTTGTAGGTGGTACACTGATTTGACTCCCCGATATTGGCGATGTCCTGGCCGGTGGCCAGGTACAGCGCTGCCAATCCGTTTGCCGGGTGTGCGGCGTTGTTGGAGGAGTTGCTCAGGAAGGCGCTCAGGGTGCTGATACCCTGCCCGTAGTGCATCTGCTCGGGCGTGATTCTCAACAGTTCCTGCATAACACCGCGCGGGATGGTGATCTCGGCTGTCACCCGGCGTCCCCGGCCCTTGAGCATGTTCACCGAGGAGGTTTTTTTCTCGGTGTCGAAGTTGCCGGACAACAGGTAGTGGGTCATGGCCGGGTAATTGCGGTGGATCCACTGGCAGGCGACGAAGGTGGCGCGACTGGTCATGTTCTGTCCCGCCGCATCTCCCGTGCTGTAGTCGAATCGCGTGAACACCATGTTGTGCGCGTGGTAGTGCTCGATTTCGTTCAACTTGCCGATCGAGGTGGTGGATTCCGCTATCTCCTTGATCTGCGCGAAATTGTCCACGAGCCACAATTCAAAATCGCGCGCTTCGCGGGCGGTGGGGAATACGAACACGGGCGCGCGCTGCATGGCCTCGCCCGACACCGTAGTCAGCACACCGCCACTTTCGCGAATCACCCGCATGCCGCGGTTGTAGCTCGCCAGCATGGTGCCCTCGATGGTGGCCATGGGCACGTAGAATTCCCCCTTGGCGTGCTCGCCATTGACCAGCAGTGGTCCGGCCAGGCCGATGGGCACCTGGGCGACGCCGAACAGGTTCTCGATGTTGCCGGCCATGTCGGACGGTTCGAAGGAAAACTGCCGCGTGTGGTTGAGCTTCGCGGGCGTATTCTCTTCGATAAATGCCTGGCGTTGTTGCACAATGTCCAGGGAGTAGTCGTCGTCTGCAGACCGTGGGATTTTCTTGCTCATGGCGGCTGTCCGTCAAAATGTCCGTGAAAAACAAGGCGAACAAGCTACGCGCTTGCGCCTGCCGGGTCAATCGGGCGTTTGAACACAACCATAATCATAAAAGGGAGTTACCCCATGCGCAGACTGGTTATTGCCGGATCATTGCTGCTCTTTTTCGGGTTTTCAGCGCTCGCCAGTGCATCCGGTCGTCCCAACGTCATCATCATGCTGGCCGACGACCTTGGCTGGAGCGATGTCGGCTTCCACGGCGGTGATATCGATACTCCCTCGCTCGATCGCCTGGCCGCCGAAGGCGTCGAACTGTCGCGGTTTTATACGACCCCGATCTGTTCGCCGACCCGCGCCGCCCTGATGACCGGGCGCGATCCGATGCGACTGGGTGTTGTCTACGGGGTGATCATGCCGTGGATGAACCACGGTATTCACCCGGACGAGCATTTCATGCCCGAGACGTTCCTCGCGGCGGGCTACCGCACCGCGATGGTCGGCAAGTGGCACCTTGGGCATTCGCTGCAGGCCTACCACCCCAACGCGCGCGGCTTTGAGCATTTTTTCGGACACCTGCACACGGAAGTCGGCTATTTCCCCCCGTTTGGCAACCAGGGCGGCAAGGATTTTCAGCTCAACGGACAGTCGATTGAACGAGATGGCTACGAGACGTTCATTCTCGGCGATGAGGTCTCGCGCTATATCCGCGAGCGGGACAGGCAGAAGCCCTTTTTCATTTACATGCCGTTTATCGCTCCGCATACGCCGCTGGATGCACCGCAGGCGTTGCAGGACAAGTATGCGGATTTACCGGACAACCGGAAGCCTGCGCGCAGCAAGAACACCGACCAGTCGCGCCGCATCGCCCGCGCGATGATGCAGCCCAGCGCCCGGTCGATGTACGCGGCGGTGGTCGACGGGATGGATCAGGCGATCGGTAACGTGCTCGATACGCTGGACGAGGAGGGTATTGCCGACAACACGATTGTGCTGTTTTTCAGCGATAACGGTGGTGCCGCCTACGCTACTGGTGGTGCCGACAACGTGCCCCTGCGCGGCGGCAAGGGAGAAACCTGGGAAGGGGGTATCCGCGTCGTCTCACTGCTGCGCTGGCCCGAGCGGCTTGCCGGCGGGGGTGCGATGGGGCAGATCATGACGGCCATGGATGTCTTTCCGACGCTCGCCGAGGCTGCGGGCCTGACCCCCGGGAACGATCGTTTCGAACTCGATGGCCGCAGCCTCTGGCCGTCGATTGAGCGCGGTGTGAAAGTGCCGCGGCAGGAACTGGTGTTCTTTGCGTCTGAGACACCGATTCGCGGCTCGTTCATGTTCACCGCGTTCAACGACAGCTGGAAACTGGTGCAGGAGGTGGAGCAGACCCTGTTGTCGGCGACGGTCACGAACTACCTGTTCGATATCAATGCAGATCCGAACGAGACAAATAATCTTGCGCAGGAGCATCCGCAGGTCGTGCGTTCGCTGGCCGATGAAATCCTCTACTGGCGCACGCTCTACCCGGTGGCCGGCACACGGCACGAACTGGTGCCGCCGCCGGGTTGGCGCGCGCCACTGGACTGGGCGGGCTATCCGCGGCCCGCAGCCGAAACGCAATCCACGCCGGCGCCAGGCATGCCGCCAGCATTCGCGCTGCCGTCGCTGGACTGGCAACACGGTGACGCGGGACGACTGATCTACAACTGTGAACCGTACCGTGCTCTCGGCGGGGGGCTGTGCAAGTAGTGCTCAGGTGCCGGTGGAGCGATCGCCACCGGTGGAGTCTTCGAGGTGCCGGGCGATCACCTGCAGGAATGCATCGCCGTATTTTTCCAGTTTGCGCTCACCGATACCGTTGATGCGCTGCAGCGCCACGATGCTGGTGGGAAGCTCGGTGCACATCGCCTGCAGGGTTTTGTCGTGAAAGATCACGTAGGGCGGTACGCCCTGCGTTTCGGCAAGCTCGCGCCGGCAGTCGCGCAGCGCCTCCCACAGCGCGATGTCGATGGTGTCGGGCAGGGGTGTTTTCGTCTGCGCACGGGCGATTTTCTCGTGCACGTCCCTGCGCAGTTCCACCGTGGTGTCCCCGCGCAGGATTGCGCGGCAGCTTTCTTCCAGGCGTAGCGCACCGTAGCGTTCGAGGTCGACGCTCAGGAAACCGCGTGCCACCAGCTGCCGGAACACCGAGCGCCAGGCGTTGCTGTCGAGTTTGGCGCCCACGCCGAACGTCGGCAGGAGGTGGTGGTCGAACTGAATCAGCTTGTCCGTTTGCGCACCGCGCAGCAGATCGATCAGGTGATTCACGCCAAAGCGCTGCCCCGTGCGGTAGACCGCGCTCAGCGCCATCTGGGCGGCCTCGGTGCCATCCCAGGTAGCCGGCGGCGCCAGGCAGTTGTCGCAGTTGCCACAGGGTTCTGGCAGGGTTTCGTCGAAGTAGGCCAGCAGAGCCTGGCGTCGGCAGGTTGTGATCTCACAAAGGCCCAGCAGGGCGTTGAGCCGGTGCTGCTCGGCGCGTTTGTGCTCCTCGCTGCCCTGTGAGCCCGCCATCATCTGGCGCAGTTTGATGACGTCCTGCAGGCCATAGACCAGCCACGCGGTCGCGGCTTCGCCGTCGCGCCCTGCGCGACCCGTCTCCTGGTAGTAGGCCTCGACGGTCTTGGGCAGGTCCAGATGGGCGACAAAGCGTACGTCGGGCTTATCGATGCCCATGCCGAACGCGATGGTGGCGACGACGATGACGCCTTCTTCGCGCAGGAACCGTTCCTGGTGGTGCGCCCGCAGTGTCGCGGGTAGCCCGGCGTGATAGGGCAGTGCGTTAAACCCCTGTGTTTGCAGCCAGACCGCGGTTTCCTCGGTTTTCTTGCGCGACAGGCAGTACACGATGCCCGCGTCGCCCGGGTGTTCCTCGCGCAGAAAGCGCAGGAGCTGGGCGCGCGGGTTCTGCTTCAGTGCGATCCGGTACTGGATGTTGGGGCGGTCGAACCCCGCGATGAAGGTCGCCGCGTCGTCCAGCTGCAGGCGCGACGCGATCTCCGCCCGCGTGCGGGCGTCTGCGGTGGCGGTCAGTGCGATTCTCGGGACACTGGGAAAACGTTCATGCAGCAGACTCAGGCCGAGGTAGTCGGCGCGAAAGTCATGGCCCCACTGCGAGACGCAGTGAGCCTCGTCAATGGCGAACAGGTTGATGTCGGCCGCATCCAGGAGCGCCAGGCAGCCCGGTTGAAGCAATCGCTCCGGGGCGACGTACAGCAGGTCCAGTTCTCCGGCGACCAGTTGCGCCTCAGTCGCGCGCATCGCGTCCGGTTCCAGCATCGAATTCAGGAACCCCGCCTTCACCCCGAGCTGCTGCAACGCGCTGACCTGATCCTGCATCAGCGCGATGAGTGGCGAGACGACTACGGCGCAGCCGGGCAGGGCAATGGCGGGGACCTGGTAGCAGAGACTCTTGCCCCCGCCGGTCGGCATCAGCACCAGCG
>CAYGOX010000028.1:12409-19460 GCA_964351485.1 uncultured Halioglobus sp. | reverse complement strand
TTCGACCGTGACGGGGTAATCACCATCGATGCGGCGCAGTTCACCAGCGCGCCGCTGTTTCCCACACCCGACGGGCAGTCCGCCGGGGAGAAACTGAGCAAACTGTGTCGCTGGACGATCGAAACGGGCAAACCCGGGGCGCGTGTTGAATCTGTTGCGCTGGACGATTTCGAACTGGAGTTTCCACAGGTGGACCCGCGCTACGTGGGCCAGCCGTATCGCCATGGCTGGTTTACCACCACGGACGGACAGCTCAAGAGCACCATTCAGGACAACCAGAATTTGTACAACACCGTGGGCCACCGGGATCACGAGACGGGTCGCCTCAGTCGCTACTCGTGTGGCCAGGCCATGGTCTCCGAGGCGCTGTTTGTGCCGCGTTCGGCTCATGCATCGGAGGGCGATGGATACCTGTTGGCTGTGACTGTCGATTTCCAGACGAGGCTGAGCGACCTGCTGGTGTTCGACGCTCGAAAAATTGCCGAGGGGCCATTGGCCCGCGCCAAACTGTCGCATCGTATTCCGCCTGGCTTTCACGGCACCTGGCGGCCTGCCGATTGAGCGTGCGCGGCACGTGATCGATTCAAACTTTCAAGCTGGCCGGCGGTAGGCACTGTGGATTTTTCACTGACTGAAGAACAGGTATTGCTGCGCGACAGTGTCGCGAAATACGTGGCGGATCACGGCGATGTGGAGCGCCATCGCCGGCTGAGTCGAACCGATGCGGGGTTCGATCCTGCGGCCTGGGCTTCCTTTGCTGAACTGGGTTGGCTGGCCCTGCCCTTCGCGGTGGAGGACGGCGGGCTCGGCGGATCAGCGGTCGATCTTATGGTGTTGTGCGAGGGACTTGGCCGCGGGCTGGTGCGAGAACCTTTCCTCCATACTGCGGTGACCTGTGGAGGGCTGCTGGCAAGCCTGGGCAACGAGGCCCAGCGCGAGGCCTGTTTGCCACCGATGATAGCGGGCCAGACCCAGTGGGCGTTCGCCTGCGCCGGGCCGACGGCCGAATATGCACTGGACAGTCCGGGTACGACCGCGGTGCAGGAGGGTGCGCACTGGATACTCGACGGCAGCAAGTTTGCCGTGCTCAACGCTCACCTGGCGCAACACCTGCTCGTCACTGCCCGCCAGGACGAGGGCATCAGCCTCTTTATCGTCGATGCCAGCAGGCCCGGCGTGGAGCGCGAACCGTTTACCGCGGTGGACGGCAGCCGTGGAGCGCACCTGCGGCTGGCGAACGTCCGTGTGCCGGGTGATTGCCTGCTGGGAGAGGCGGGCGCAGCGCTGGCACCCATTGAGGCTGCGCTGGATCGCGTGCTGGTCGCGCTGGGTGCCGACGCCCTGGGGGCGATGCAGGTGCTGCTTGATACCACAGTGAATTACTGCAAGACCCGCGAGCAGTTTGGCCAGCCCATCGGCAGGTTCCAGGCGCTGCAGCACCGCATGGCGGATATGTACCTGAAACTGGAGGAAACGCGCTCGCTGCTCTATAACGCGGCGATCGCGCTGGATGAAGCGAGCGCGGAAGCACCAGCGGCCTGTGCCGCGCTCAAGGTGAAGCTGGCCGAGGCGGGGCGCTCTATCGCCCACGAGGCGGTGCAGCTGCACGGTGGAATCGGGATGACCGACGAGCTTGTCGTGGGCCACCTGTTCAAGCGACTGTTATTGCTTTCGAAGCTGTACGGAGACGGCGATTACTATCTCGACCGATACATAGCGCTATCGGCTTAGGTTGCGCGCTTGCGCATCCGGCAGGCGTTGCTTTCGCCTGGTCTTGCCCTTGGCAGAGTGGCGGCCGTTGTCGCCTGACTCGCCCTCCTCAAAGCTTTCTTCCAGGCGGTCTTGCAGGTAATCGAGCAGGCGTGGGATACGCTCGTCCCGGTTTACCACCAGTTGTCCGACGGCCATGCCTTCCATCATGAACTTGGTGACATCCATCGCCAGGAGAAAGCGGTCGCCGCGATCCTGCCATTCGCTGAACAGTTCGCGGTTGGTTTGCGCTACGTGTTCGTCGAAGGAGGCGGTCGATCTTTCGAGGATGTCGCGCAGTTCCTCGTCGGTCCGGCCCGCCACGCACAGTTCGTGGTAGGCGATAAACAGGTCGCCGGTGAGGTAGGCCCAATAGGCCTCGATACCGGCGCGGCGGCGTTTGGCGCCTTTGAGGGAAGGTGAAATGCTTCGCACCCGCTCGGTGTAGTCTTCCAGCAGCTTGTTGTGAAGGTATTCCACCGCCGCCTGGATGAGTTCTGTCTTCGAGGGGAAGTGGTGCAGCATGGCGCCGCGCGATACGCCTGCGGCGCTGGCGACCTTGGCGGTGGTGACGTTCTTGTAGCCAAGGTTGATAAAGCAGTTGATAGCGGCATCGAGAATGCGATCGCGGGTCATGGCGCTTTTCTGCGCCTGCCAGCTTATATCGTCGCCGTTCTCATCCTTTCCCTGGTGTTGTTTGCCTGCGGCCATTGTTGCTCCTGAGTTGGTCGCTTATGAAAACCGACCCACTTGTTTAAAACAGGACGATGTCGGCCGGCATTGTAGCGTATCTGGTGCCTACAGCCACCCGGCGCGTTGCCTGAAAAGGCGCAAGGACCTCGCCATGGCGGCAGCGCGGCTTCAGTGTTTCCGGGTGATGCTCACCGGTATCGTGCTGAGTTGCGGCATGGCTGAGTAGCGTTCCACCGGCTGGCGGTTGTCGATCAGGCGGTTGGTGTTGCTCCCCTGTTCCCGCACTTTTTCATCCGCTCGCGCCGCCGGATCCGGGCTGCCGCCCCAGCTGTGGGACATCGAGACAACGCCCGGTTTGATATCGTCACTGGCCGCGACCACTGCGGGGATCGCGCCGTGGCGAGAGCGTACCTCTACCAGGTCCCCGTCAACCAGGCCCAGTGCGGCGAGGTCATCCGAGTGCATGTAGGCGGGGTTGTGACTGTTTTTGGCGCGTAGCAGGTCGAATTCCGGCCCGGTGGAATTATGGGTGTACTTCATGCGGCGGCTGACCAGCAGGCGGGAAAATTCTTCGTTGTTTGCCGGTTGCATATCCTTGAACGCGGCCTGCAGTTCTTCGGCCAGGCCCGCAGGGAACAATTGCAGGTAACCTTTGGTCGCCGGATCGGCGGGCAGGGCGATGATGTCCTCTATCTCCTGCACGTGTCCGCCCGGCTGCGCTGCGATAGTGGCCAGCGGCACCCTCGAACCACGGGTGATGGACTCCAGCAGGCTGTACTTGTCCGGTAGCGTTGTCATGTCCAGCGGTTCGCCATTGATCTCAAGCGCCAGTCCCATGCGCTGTCCCAGTTCCCAGAAGACCTGCCATTCCTCGATCTCGTCGCCGCGCGCCTCGACCACTGTCGGCGTGTATTGGCTGTAGGGCTGGTCGTACCAGATATCGGTCAGCAGGGTGACGTCTTCCCGCTCCAGGCAGATCTTGGGCGCCAGCACGTAATCGGCCATCTGCGCAGTGGCCGCCATCTTTACGTCTACGCACACCAGCAGTTCAAGCCCGGCGAGGGCGCGGTGCGTTTTCTCCTGGTCCGGCCAGGCCAGCAGCGGATTCCCGCCCACGCAAATCAGTGCCTTGATCTGCCCGTCTCCGGGAGTCAGCATTTCATCGGCGGCGACGTTCGTGGGCATTTCGTTCAGCGGGCCGTAGGGCGACAGCACCACTGTCTCGCGCACTTCCGGGTCGACGCGGCTGGCGATGCCGTCGGTCAGCCACTGGGGTTGTGGCGAGGTGGCCTGTGCGTGGCGCGGTCCGGGCGGCGTCAGCACGCCCGGGTTGGGAACGCGCTCGCCAGCGCGCACGTACCGACCGCAAAGGGTATTGAGTGCCAGGGTCAGGTGCTGCACGAGGTTGGGATGCGGCCCCATCTCCGGGCCGGTACCGGTCACTGCGCAGCCGCGGGGACCGGCAGAAAACAGTCGCGCTGCCTCGTAAATTTGTGCCACCGGGACGTCGCAGGCCGCTGCCGCGGCTTCCGGCGTGAAGGGACGAGTGGCCCTGTCGAGTGCCTCCAGGCCCTGCGTGTGCTCGCTGCAGAACGCCCGGTCGTGGCGTTCCTCGCGGATAATGATCTGGATTATCGCTGCCAGCAGGGCCGCGTCCTGGCCGGGGCGAACCTGCAGGTGCAGGTCGGCGCGTGCGGCCGCCTCGGTCCGGCGCGGGTCGATCACGATCAGTTTCAGTCCGCGCCTGCGTCCTTCTCGCAGGGCGTTGGCCGGACTGAAAGAGGGCACACCGCCCGGCACGGAGAAATGTGAAATCAATGTATTGTTGCCGATCACCATGGCGACATCGGAGTCGTTCCACATATGTGTTCCGGCGTTCCACCAGCCCATTCGGGCAGGGGCGATGGCTACCTTGGCGGGCTGGTCTATGGTGACACTGGTGAAGAAGTTGGGCGAACCGATGGCGGCGTGGAAGGCCCGCGCCACGCTGTGGGCAGCGGAGTTCTGGAAGGAGTAGGTGCCGTTGTAGCTGGCAATGCTGCGCGGGCCGTACTGCAAACGTATCGTCTGAAGTTTCTCGGCGATTTCGTCCAGCGCCTGTTGACTGCCGATGGCTTCGAACTGTCCGTCGGCCCCCCGTTTTTGTGACCGCTCCAGGCGTGTCGGGTGATCGATCTGTGCCAGCATCTGCCTGCCCTTGACGCAGGTGTAGCCGCCGTAGAGCGTGTTGTCGGTATCCGGTGCGATGGCCACCAGTCGGTTGTCTTCCACCGTGGCTACCATGGGGCAGTAGGCATGGCAGAAGCGGCAGTAGGTCTTGATGTCTTTACGTGCCACAGTATGTGCCTCGTCAGCCGGTGAAGAAGTCTGCCCGCGGACGACCCGCCGGGTCGTAGACCGGCTCCTCAAGGTCTATGCGGAACTTGGAAACCTCGATGTTTGCCACCCTGTAACGGCCGAGTATGCCCAGCATCTGCGCGTAGTAGGGGCCTGCCAGGTGGGCGGCGAGATCATCGACCGACTCCCAGTACTCGTAGACGTACACCCGGGTGTGGGAGGTGGGATCGGCAGACCAGACATAGTGTGCACAGCCGGGCTGGCTGCGAGTATCGGCGATCAGCGCGGCGGCGTCGGCGAGGGCTTTCTCCCGGTCGCCCTCGAGTATGTCGACGGTTCCTGCAACAAGTACGGTCATGGCATATGTCCGTGTGGCCAGGTGTTCGGCGTGTTTGATCGGTGGTGTCAGGGGAAAGTAGCAGAGTAGCTCTGCTAAAACAATCAGGGTTGACTGATTTATTTTGGGCGGCTATGTTGGCGCCGTTTGCGACTGTAAAGGATATCCGGGGCATGAGTGACACGATGAATCGGCAGTACTACCTGGCCGAGCGTCCGGTGGGTGTGCCCACCGCTGAACATGTGAAGTGTCGGGACGTGGCTCTGGCACCGCTGGCCCCGGGGCAGGTGCGACTGCGCAACCTTTACCTCTCGCTGGACCCGGCCATTCGTGGTTGGATGGATGACAGTCCCAACTATATCGAGCCGATAAACCTGGGCGACGCAGTGCGCAGCTCAGTGATCGGCCGCGTGGTGGAGTCGGCCCACGACGACTTCAACACAGGTGATGTGGCCATGACGATGGGGGGCTGGGAAGCCTACACCACCGTTGCCGGGGAGACGTTGAACCGGCTGGATGAGACGGCGGGTATTCCCCTGAGTCACTTTCTCGGCGTGCTCGGTCCCACCGGACTTACCGCCTACTTTGGCCTGATGGAAGTGGGGCGGCCGAAGGCGGGCGAAACGGTGTTGGTGAGCGCCGCTGCCGGCGCCGTGGGCTCGGTGGTGGGCCAGATTGCGAAGATGCAGGGCGCTCGTGTGGTAGGGATGGCCGGCTCCTGGCAGAAGTGTGACTGGCTGACTGGTGAGCTGGGTTTCGATGCAGCGATTAACTACCGTACCTGTGGCGATTATCGCAAAGCCATTGCCGCGGCCTGTCCCGATGGGGTCGATGTCTACTTCGACAATGTCGGTGGTGAAATTCTGGATGCGGCGCTGCTGTGCCTGAATAAGCACGCACGGGTTGCGATCTGCGGCTGGATATCGAGCTACAACAGTGAACAGATTCCCCACCTCGCGAACCTGTGGCAACTGGTGGCGCAGAGCGTGACCATGCAGGGGTTCGTGGTTCTGGACTACCTGGACTGCTTCGCTGACGGGATCGCACAACTGGCCGAGTGGGTGATGAGCGGCCAGCTGAAGTTTCGTGAGGATGTGGTGGACGGCCTGGACGAGGTGCTGCCTACTTTCCTGCGCCTGTTCGAGGGCAGCAACCAGGGCAAGCTTATCATCCGGATTCCCTGAGAAGCGGACTCGGTTCCGGGGCGGCTGGCTACCTGCTTGCGCGATGAAACTCAGGTGCCAGGCAGCGGTGTGTAATCGCCGCTCAGGTCCGCGGGGCCCCTGTAGATGAAATCGTAGTGGCGCGTCTGGAAGTACCAGCGTCCTTCTCGCCGCGAATAGGTGTCCAGGTAGCGACTCAGTGCGAGGTTGCGCTCACCCTGCAGGTCGCGCGTGAATTCCTGCAGGTACCAGTGCCCCGTGGCGGAATCCCCGTCGACCTCCAGCAGGCTGGAGGAGGGCATAAGCACGGCAAAATCGAACCCCGCGACGAGTTGCTGCCAGGTTTCGAGAATGGCGGCGCGCCCCGTGATCTCCATGCCGACGATGTGCCAGGTGCCGTCCTCTGCCCAGGTCTGTGCCCAGTGATCCCCGTCGCGGCGGTTCGCGGCGTCTACGTAGCGGGCCATCAGTTGTTGTAGCGCACGTTCGTCTTTGCGTCGTCCCATTCCGCTTCTCCTTTGTCCGTTGTCTGTTGTCCGTTATTCGGGACTGTAGCGAGCATTTCTCAAAAAAGAAACAAACGAGACTGTTTTTATGTTATCGCCGGTGCTACTATTCCGGTAAGTCACCAGTTATCACAATAGCCAATAATCAGGGTGCATGAGATGGACTTGAGTGCTTTTCCCTATCTGCAAGGCAATTACGCGCCGATCGACGAGGAGCGCGATTTCAGCGAAGCACAGCTGAAGGTCGAGGGTGAAATCCCGACTAA
>CAYGOX010000028.1:8893-12387 GCA_964351485.1 uncultured Halioglobus sp. | reverse complement strand
TTCATGCGCGACGGCCCCAACGTCGCCTACCAGCCCAATCACTATGTCTATCCCCTGGACGGTGACGGCATGGTGCATGCGGTCTATTTCAGGGACGGCCATGTTTGCTACAAGAATCGCTGGGTACAGACCAGCCACCTGATGACGGAGCGCAAGTTCGGTCGCACGATTTACGGCAGTGTGGGCAGTTTGCTGGAGGTTCCGCAGGACGTCATAGACGCTGGTGGGGAACCGAACCCGGTGCGCAATACCGCCAATACCAATGTGCTTTACCACGGGGGCAAGTTGCTCGCCATGTGGGAGGGGGGCTTTCCGCACCTGCTCAACAACGATCTCTCTACGGTGGGGTTGTACGACTACGACGGTGCCCTGCAGCCGGGGGACGCGCTCACCGCGCATCCCAAGGTGTGCCCGGTAACGGGCCAGTTGATCTCCTGTACCCAGCGTTGGGACAGCGGCAACTACTATGTACAGATTTTTGACAAGCACGCGAAACACCTCAGAACCATCCCGGTGGAGTTCTCGCGCAAGGGCATTATCCACGACCTGCAGATAACCGATAACTACGTCATCATTTTTTATGCACCGGCATTTCACAGCTTGGAAAAAGCCATGCGCGGGGAGGATCCCTTCGAGTGGCAGCCGGAACTGGGCACCAGGATTATGGTTATTGCGCGCGACGGAAACAGCGCGCCGCGCGTGTTCGAAACCGATGCGTTTTTCAGCTGGCATTTCTGTAATGGTTTCGAGGACGGCGGCAAGATTGTCATAGACTATATCTGGATCAATTCCATCCCATTCACACAGGCGCAGGGCACCGGCGTGGAGAAGCAACCCCGGCGCATGTATCGCATGGGGCTGGACCTCGCCACCGGCCAGGTCACCAACGAGCAGTTTTCCGATGTATTTGCCGAGTTCTCCCGGGTCGATGAGCGGCGCATGGGCAAGTCCTATCGCTACGGCTTCGCCACCTGCTCCAACCGCGACTGGGGTGACGCGCACGGCTACAACTGCACCGGCCGGTTCGACTTCGAAACCGGGCAGACAAGCGTGTGGGAATACGGCGAGGAGGCCAATGCCGGCGAGCCGGTTTACGTGCCCAACCCCGACAGTGAGCGCGAAGAAGATGGCTGGCTGATGTGCTTTGTGTACAACCCCGACGAGGGCGCCTTTCTCAGTATTCTCAGCGCCGGGGACCTGACCCGCGGGCCGGTAGCCAAGGTGCATATTCCCGGGCGGGTGCCCAATGGCTTCCACGCCAACTGGATGCAACACCTGACGCTCTGACGGAGAACGCGCCATGTCTAACCGGGTCCCTATCGCCGACGGTCTGTTCACCTGGCCCTCTGACAACCCCGCGTTGCTGGGTAGCCGCTGTGACCGGTGCGGTGTTGCCACCTTCCCGGTGGCGCAATCGTGTATGGCCTGCTCCAGTCAGGACATGTCGGTGGAAGAGCTGCCGCGGCGCGGCACGTTGTGGACCTGGACCGTGCAGCGATTCATGCCCAAGTCTCCCTATAACAGTGGTGAAACCCCGGAGTCTTTCCGGCCCTACGGGGTGGGCTACGTGGAATTGCCCGGGGGAGTGTTTGATGATACGGCGACCACCGAGAGCGATCCGGAAAAACTCACGCTGGGCATGGAGATGGAATTGCTGGTCGATACCTTTCGCACCGAGGAAAACGGCGACGAGGTGGTCAGCTTTTTCTTTCGGCCCGTCGAGCACTGACTGGAGAACGCCTCTTGGACGTAGCAATCGTTGGTATCGGAATTCATCCCTTTGGCAGGACGCCTTCCCGAAGCGGGTTGCAGCAGGGCGCTTATGCCGCCCGCGCCGCACTGAAAGATGCGGGAGTGGAATGGCGTGACATGCAGTTCGCTTTTGGCGGCAGTGCCAGTTCCGGCAATGCCGATGCACTGGGCAATGAACTGGGCCTTACCGGCATTCCCTTTATCAATGTCGCCAATGGTTGCGCCACCGGTGGCAGTTCGCTGATTTCCGCCTACAACGCCATCAAGTCGGGCGCGCATGACATCGGCCTGGTGGCGGGCTTTGACAAGCACGACCGCGGCGCCTTTAACGCCGATCCGGAAGCCCTGGGTCTCGGCCACTGGTACGGCGAGGTCGGCATGATGCTGACCACCCAGTTCTTTGCGATGAAAATTCAGAAATACATGCACGATTTCGGTATTTCCCGCAGCACGTTGGCGAAAGTGGCGGAGAAGGCCTTTATCAACGGCGCGCTCAACCCCAATGCCTGGCGCCGTGAGCCGATATCTGAAACCGAGATTGCCGACGCGATGATGGTCAACGATCCACTGACCAAGTTCATGTTCTGCTCTCCTTCCGAGGGTGGCGTTGCACTGGTGTTGTGCCGCGGTGACAAGGCCAGGCAGTACACCGATACGCCGATCTATTTGAAATCTGCGGTGCTGAAATCGCGGCGCTTCGGCTCCTTCGAAGTGTTCGCACCCAGTCAGGCGCTGCAGCAGGTCGATGGCCCGACGGTGGATGCGGCGCAGGCGGCGTTTGAGATGGCCGGCGTGGGCCCGCGGGATATCGACGTTCTGCAACTGCAGGACACCGAGTCCGGCGCCGAGATCATGCACATGGCAGAGAACGGATTCTGCGAGCACGGCGAACAGGAGCAGCTGATCCAGTCCGGTGCCACCCACATCGGCGGCAGCATGCCGGTAAATACTGACGGCGGTTGCCTGGCCAATGGTGAGCCCATTGGTGCCTCGGGGCTGCGGCAGGTGTACGAAAACGTACTGCAGCTGCGCGGAGCTGCCGGTGAGCACCAGGTGCCGAACGATCCCCGGCTGGGTTACACCCACGTCTATGGCGCGCCGGGCGTCAGTGCCGTGACTATCCTGCAGCGCTGATGACGCTTTGAGGGCCAGAGGTGATGAGTGACGAGATAAAACTGACTCGCGAGCAGATAGCGGCCCGCAATCCTTCGTACTCGTTTCAGGACTTGCTGGACCGCGAGGTGGTGGAAGTGCCTGCGGCACTGCGCGAGAGCACTGAAACTTACCTGGGTTCGGACGATATACCAATAGAGCGGTACACCTCGCGCGAGTTCTTCCAACAGGAGGTGGAGAAAGTCTGGCGCAAGACCTGGCAGGTCGCCTGTCGGGAAAGCCAGTTGCGCAGAACAGGTGACTATTTTGTTTACGACATTGTCGACGATTCCATCCTGCTGACCCGCACACCGGCGGGCGACATCAAGGGCTATTACAACTCCTGCCTGCACCGTGCGCGAGTGCTGAAACGCGGTGCCGGCCGGGCGGATAACCTTCGCTGTCCCTATCACGGTTGGTCCTGGAGTCTGGAGGGAGAGTTCGAGGGGGCGCCCTGCGAGTGGGACTTTCCTCACGTAGAGAAGGCAGCGTTCAGGCTGCCCGAGGTGCGCGTGGCAACCTGGGGCGGCTGGGTGTTCATCAATATGAACGAGGATGCGCCGCCACTGGAACAGTATATGGAAGTACTG
>CAYGOX010000028.1:0-8883 GCA_964351485.1 uncultured Halioglobus sp. | reverse complement strand
TGAACCAGTGGAAACACGAGCAGCGTTTCGTCGCCGCCCACGTGGAAAAAGTCATTGGCGCAAACTGGAAGGCGGTGCTGGAGGCGTTCATCGAGTCCTATCACGCTATCGCCACGCACCCGCAGCTGATGTCTATCCAGGGTATTGATAACTCGCAGTACGACGTGTGGGGCGATCATGTCAGCCGCTCGATTTCCGCTTACGGAGTCGCCAACCCCAGTTACGCGGATCAGTTCAGCGAGCAGGACACCATGGATGCGCTGATGGAGTTGGTGGGACTGGAAGAGCGGCCACGGGTGCCGGATGGCATAACGGCCCGGCAATTACTGGCCGAGATTACGCTGCCCACTGTGAATGAAGAGGCGGGCGAGGACTTCAGTGGCCGCGCCACCATGTCGGAGCTGATGGATTCCACCCTGTACCTGCTGTTTCCCAACTTCGCGCCCTGGGCAGGGCACGGCACTGTCATTACCTACCGTCACCGACCCAATGGTGGCGACGTGGACAGCAGCATCATGGATATCTACCTGCTCACACGCTATCCACAGGGTACGGAAGCGCCGGAGGACGCGCCCACCCTGCGCCTGGGTATCGACCAGCCCTTCAGTGATGCAGCCGAAGTGCTCGGTGCCGGCCTGGCCAACGTGTTCAACCAGGACGGTGCCAATCTGCCGCAGGTGCAGAAGGGCATGAAAGCGTCGAAGAAAGGCGCGGTGACCCTGGGTAATTACCAGGAGATACGGATACGCCATTTTCACCAGACGCTGGATAAATACCTCGATGCCTGAGGCGCAGGACTTACTGCAACCGTTTCTGCTCAGTGGCAGAACCGCGCTGGTGACCGGGGCGTCCAGCGGACTGGGTCGGCATTTTGCCGACGTGCTTGCCGGCGTTGGCGCCCGGGTGGTGCTGGCGGCGCGACGTACACCGCTGATCGAGCGGGCCCGGGATGAGATTTGTGCAGCCGGCGGCGAGGCCATGGCGGTGGCCATGGATGTGACCGACAGTGACAGCATTGCCGCGGCGTTGGATGCGATCGAGGCCGAATGCGGCGCCGTGGCAACCATCATCATCAACAATGCCGGCATCACCTTGCCCGCGCCGCTGTTGTCCATGCCGGACGAAGATTGGGACGCCGTGGTCGCTACCAACCTCAGCGGTGTTGCGCGGGTCAGCCGCGCGGCGGCGCAGCGCATGGTGGCGGCAGGGACGGGGGGCAGTATCGTCAATATTGCCTCTATCCTGGCGCTTCGCGAGCAGTCCCTGTTGAGCAGTTATGCCGCGGCCAAGGCCGGCGTGTTGCAGTTCACGCGGGTTGCGGCACTGGAGCTGGCGCCGAGCGATATCCGGGTGAACGCACTCTGTCCCGGCTATTTTGCTACTGAAATGATCCGCGACTGGCTGGCCACCGAAGACGGGCAGGCACTGCAGGCGCGCATCCCCCAGAAACGCGTCGGTGAATTACACGAGCTCAATGGACCGCTGCTGTTGCTGGCATCTGGCGCGGGCTCGCACATGACAGGCACGTAGATCGTCATTGACGGTGGACACGTGCTGTCCGATCTCTGACGGACGAGGTCTGTGCGTTGCAACAGGAACATCTCAAAGGCAGGAACCGATTATGGGATCACTGACAGATAAAACGGCGGTTATTGTGGGCGCCTCCGGCGAGGCCAACTTCGGCAGCGCGATAGCACGCCGCCTTGCACGGGAGGGCGCCAACGTGGTGGTGTCTGCCCGTCGCCAGGCGCCATTGGAGTCGCTGGCCAGTGAGCTTGGCGGATTGGCAGTGGCCTGTGATGTCACCGAAGAGGACCAGGTGAAAGCCCTGTTCGATCACGCGACCGGGCACTATGGCAATGTTGATATCGCGGTGTTCTCTGCCGGTGTGCACAGTGATGGTCTTATCGCCGAACTGGACGCGCAGAAGATACGGCCGACACTGGAAGTGAGCTTTATCGGCGCACTGCTGTTTTTCAAGCACGCTGCTGCCGCCATGCAACACGGTGGATCGGTGATCACTATCTCGTCTCTTACCGCCCGTTTGCCCGGACCGACTATGTCGGTGTACTCGAGTACCCGCGCGGGTATCGACTACGCAATCAAGGTTGCCGCCTACGAGTACCAGGGGCAGAAGGTGCGGTTTAACTCCATCGCCGCCGGTCTTATCGAAACCGATATGACCGGGATGTTCTTCAGCCTGCCGCCGATTATCGATGCGCATATTGCCGCGACCCCGGCGGGGCGGATGGGCACACTGGACGACATGGCTGAGGCCGCACTGTTCCTGGCGGACGAGACAAAATCCGGCTACATCAATGGTCATGTACTGGATCTTGCCGGTGGCCAGCAGACCGGCCACCTGCCCCGATTCGAGCTATAGGAGGATTACCCATGCAAGGTTACGAGGACGTCACCGCTTATCGGCTCAGCCCGGAGCGCCAACAGGAACTGTTGGAAAAGCAGATAGAGTGCAGTTTCATCTGGACCAACAAGGAAGGGCACGGCCTGGGGGTCATCATGAACTACGTGGCCAGGGATGGCTCCATCTGGCTCACCGCCACCAGGCAGCGGCCACGCATCAAGGCCCTGCAGCGCGATCCGCGGGCCTCGGTGGTGATCTCCAGTGCGGGTACCGATATGGGCCCGGGCAAGCAGATAACCTACAAGGGCAGGGTGGTGCTGCACGAGGACCAGGCCACCAAGGACTGGTTCTATCCCGCCATGGCGGACATTATTTCACCTTACCCGGCGCCCACGCCCGAGGCTGCGTTGCAGCATCTGGACACACCGCTGCGGCTTATCATCGAACTGATTCCCGAGATGACCCTGGCCTTCGATGGCGATGCCATTGCCACCGCTTCCGTGGAAGGCGCTATTCCCAACGGTCCCGATTGAGGCCTTCGCTTGTCCTGAACAGCGCATTCAAACCGTCGTCACCGGTGGCCAGGATTTTTTCCAGCCACCGGTGGAAGTTCTGTCCGCCGGCCTCATTCTGCCCGAAGAGCACGTGATCGCGGGCACCACTTAGCAGGGCCTTTTGCTGCCGGATGCCGGTGGCGTAGTCTTCCTGTTCGACCACATACCTGAGCACTTCGAACTGTTCCCGGGCGGCCGCCGCCTGGTGTTCGTCCGGCGCACTCGCCATCAGGTAGTTCTGGATCGTGTACGAGGTGCCGGGAGTTTCCCCGGGAAACAGCTGCGAAATCAGGGCGCCGCGGGCGTCTCCCTCTTCACCGAAGGAGGCGATGCTGACGTGGGGGAAGATGGTCCACACACCTGACAGCAGCAAGGCATCGGGCCATTCAGCCTCGGGTAGCGCCCCGAGGTGTTCCAGCGTGGTCTGCGGCGATTTCACATGCTGATGTGGCCCCCAGCTGTAGTACAGCGCCTCACAGGCGGTATCGGCTCCAAACGTCTCCCGGTGCAGGATGGGCAGGTGATAGAAATCCAGGTAGCCGTCGTAGGCGATTTTCCAGTTCGGACCTTCCACCCGGCGGCTGTCGAAGTAGTGCCAGTCGCCAAACCCGAACCGGGCCAGCAGGCTGTCGTATCCTGCCAGAAAGCTGTCGATGTCGAGGCTGGAGTGAGGGTCGGTGAGCACCCAGATCAACCCGGCCCGTTCCTCTGCACGCAGCCGCACCAGGCCGTGAGCCGTCTTGTCCAGTTCGCCGAAATCTTCGGGCTTGTAGATGTGGGTAAGTTCACCGCGGTGATTGTAGGACCAGGCGTGGTAAGGGCAGGTGAAGCGCGTGGCATTTCCGTGGCCTTCGCCAACCACCTGTGCACCCCGGTGGGCGCAGCTGTTGAGATAGGCGCGTATCTCGCCTTCCGGATCGCGGGTAATGAACAGGGGGACGCCCGCGGCTTCCATCGCCTTGTAGTCGCCGGGTTCGCGCAGCTCCGCGCTGGTGGCCAGCATGAGCGGCAGGCGACTGAAGATGCCCTGCATTTCCTGCTGCCAGCGTTGTGGATCGTAGTAGTTGCGCGCGGGAACACGGAACACGCTGTCTGCCTTGGCGATAGTGCCTGCCCTGGCGTGTGCCAGGCCATCCTTTGCCATGTCGATCAGCGGGTTCCTGGACATTGCGCCACCTGATTATTCGTGTGCGGCGTGTCGGGCCTAGCCGACATCGCGACCCTGGTCCTGCCAGTAGGGTTCCCGCAGGATTTTTTTGAGAATCTTGCCCGAGGGATTGCGCGGCAGTTCCTTGACCACCTGCAGTTGCCGGGGAATTTTGTAGCCGGCGATCTTGTCGCGGCAAAACGCGATCATCGTTTCGATATCCAGGGACGTACCCGGTTTTGTCACTACAAACGCCAGCAGCGCTTCGCCGTATTGATTGTCGGGAACGCCGATGACCGCCACGTCCGCCACGGCGTCGTGCCTGGCCAGTGCGTTTTCCACTTCCACCGGATAGATGTTTTCGCCGCCGCTGACCACCATGTCCTTGATGCGATCCTTGAGATAGAGGTAACCCTCACCGTCGAGGTAGCCCGCATCGCCGGTGTGTATCCAGCCGTCCGTCAGGTTCTCGGCGGTGGCCTGCGGCAGGTTATAGTAATGCAGCATGTTGGTGTCGGACCTGACCCATATCTCGCCCACCTCGCCGATGGGGCATTCGCGGCCTTCGAGATCCATGATTTTTATTTGTACGCCAACCGAGGGCCGGCCGCAGGAGCGCAGCAGTTCGGGTTTGCCTGCCAGTGCCCGGCGATGGTCATCGGGCGTGAGGTTTACCACCGTGCCGGTCGTTTCGGTCATGCCGTACATTTGCACAAACTCGCACTGAAATACTTCCATGGCGCGGCGCAAAACGGTTTCGGAGATGGGGGAGGCGCCGTAGAAAATTGTCTGCAGCTGGCTGAAGTCGCGCTTGTTGATGTCGGGCAGCTGCAGGATGGCCATGATCATCGCCGGCACGAGGAAAATGCTGGTGACCGGGTTGTTCTCCATGTCATCCACCAGCCGAGCCGGGTCGAAAATCCGGTGCAGCAGGGTGTGCTGTCCGTTGAACAGGCCGGCGACGATAGAACCGGCGCCACCGATGTGAAACAGCGGCGCGCACACAATGCCGGCAGAGCCGGGCTGTGGCCGAAGCGGTGTGGCGATGACGTTCATCAGGGTCAGTTGCAGCAGGTTGTGGTGTGAAATAACCACACCCTTGGGGTTGCCCGTGGTGCCGCTGGTGTAGAGCTGAATGAAGGGGTCGTCGCGATCCACGTCCACGCAGGGCGCCGTGGCGGGGTACTTGCTCAGCCAGGTTGCGCGGTGGAGGCTGTCCGGTTGATCTTCGGTAATCAGCGCGATTCCCGCTGGCAACAACTCGCGCAGGGCCTCGAGCGTCGGCGCCATGCCGTCGACAACCAGGAGCACGCGGGCTTTTGCATCCTCGATCACAAAGGCCAGTTCCGCCGGGGCCAGGCGATAGTTCAGCGGCACTGACACCGCCCCGATTTTGCTGGCAGCCATCATCAGCTGGCAGTGCTCCACGCTGTTCTCGCCCAGCACCGCGACCCGCTCTCCGGGCTCGATGCCAAGGTGCAGGAAGCCATTCGCGAGGCGATTGGCCGCGGCGTTCAACTCGCCGTAGCTGAGGTGGGTATCGCCGTGACTAAGGCACGGCGCCTCCGGTGAATTGCGGGCGTAATATTCGAGGAAGTGGTGAACCAGCACGTTTGTCTCCTTGCCGCCGGCTTCGGTCAGTTAGCCAGGTTGTCGATCTCGCGTTTCAGCGCGGCCAGGAAGCGGGCGCCCAACGCCCCGTCGATGGCGCGGTGATCGCAGGACAAGGTGGCATGGATGACGGTGGCCACCGCCAGTTCGCCTTCCCTGACAACCGGTCTTTCCCGCGCCGCACCCAGCGCCAGGAGGGCACCCGCCGGTGGGTTGATGATGCCGGTGAACCGGTCGATACCCTGCATGCCCAGGTTGGACACGGTGAACGAGGCGCCGCTGATATCCTCGCGGGTGAGCTCGCCGGCCTTCGCACTGGCTGCCAGTCTTGCGGTAGCCGATGCGATCTCCGCCGGCGTCATGCTGTCTGCGCCACGCAGGGTTACCGGAAAGAGGCCGTCCTGCGTGGCGACGGCCACACCGATGTTGGCCTGCTGAAACTGGTGAACGCTGTCGTCGATAACGTTGATATTAACCCCGGGCTCCGCGATGAGCGCCCGTGCCACGCAATAAACCAGCAGGTCGTTCAGTGATACTTTTTGCTCGGCGTTCTCATTGAGTGCGGCTCGGTGACGTAGCAGGCCGTCGATTTCCCAGTCGACTGACAGGTAGTAGTGCGGGATTTGCTGTTTGGCACTGACCAGGCGCTGGGCAATAGTCTTGCGGGTAGCGCTGAACGGGATGACCTGGACGCCGTTGTCCTGCGCCGCGGGAGCGGCGGGCGTTTCGCCCGAGGCAGCCGCCCGAACGTCTTCCTGTGTGATTCGACCATTTCGACCGCTGCCGCTGACCGTTGCCAGGTCTACTCCCAGTTCTGTCGCCAGGCGCTGTACCACCGGGCTGGCCCGGCGCCCCTCTCCGCCGGGCGCCGCAGCCGGGGTTGAGGGTGCGGGCCTGGAAGGGGCGGGCGCCGGTGCTTCCGGTGCGGGTTCGCCCGCCGGCACTGCACCAGCGTAGTCGGCGATAAAGGCGTCGATGCTGGCGTCGTCGACGTCCGCCGCGGCAATGATGCCGAGCAGGAAACCCACCTCGCGCGCTTCGCCTTCGCTGACCAGTTGCCTGCGCAGAACGCCGTCGGCAGGCGCTTCCCATACATTGACGATCTTGTCCGATTCAATTTCCAGGACATCCTCGCCTTTGCTCACAGTATCGCCAGGCTGCTTGAGCCAGTTGTTGATGGTGCCTTCCACCATCTCGATGCCCCACTTGGGAATGGCGATGGGGTAGATGTTGCTCATTGCAGCGTCTCCAGAATAGCCGCCTGGATCTTGTCAACGGACGGCACATATTCCGCTTCGAGGTCGGGTGAAAAGGGAACCGGGCTGTGCGGCGCGCAGACCTGCCGCACCGGCGCCTGCAGGGAGTGGAACGCTTTTTCGCAGACCATGGCGGCGATGTCCGCGGTGAGACCGCAGCGCGGAGGGGATTCGTCCACCACCACCAGGCGGCCGGTAGCCCCCACGCTCTCGAGGATCGTTTCGCTATCGAGCGGCGAGGTGGTACGCGGGTCGATGAGATCGCAGCTAATGCCCCGGTCCGCCAGGCCGTCGATAGCTGCCATGGCGCGGCCAACCATCTGGCCAAAGGCCACCACGGTGACGTCATCCCCCTCGCGCGGCATCGCCGCCTCACCAAACGCAATGGTATAGGGCTCGTCCGGCACCTCGCAGGCTTCCTGGTACAGGGCTTTGGGTTCGAAGAACAGCACCGGGTCGTCATCGCGGATGGCGCTGAGCAGCAGACCCTTGGCATCGTAGGCGTTGGAGGGAATCACCACCTTGAGCCCGGGTACCGCCGTCATCATCTGGTACATCGTCTGACTGTGCTGGGCGGCGGCGCTGAAACCGGCTCCACAGGCGAACCGGATTACGGCGGGACACCGGGTCTTGCCGCCGAACATGTAGCGGAACTTCGCCATCTGGTTGACGATCTGGTCCATGCAGACGCCGATGAAGTCGGAAAACATGATCTCCGCCACCGGGCGCATGCCCACGAGGGCGGCGCCGGCGGCAGCACCGACGATGGCGGATTCCGAGATGGGGGTGTCGATACAGCGCAACGGGCCAAACTTCTCGTAGAGGCCGGTGGTGACACCAAACACGCCGCCTGCGCAACCGACTGTTCCGTTGGAGCCGTTGCCGCCGGCCACGTCTTCACCGATGACAAAAACGGAATCGTCCGCCGCCATCTCCTGGTGCAGGGCCTCGTTGATTGCATCGCGCATGGTTTTCTGCGGCATGATCAGGCACCTCCCTGCGCGTAGTTGATATAGACATCGGTATCGACATCGGCTGCCCCGGGGCGCGGCGCTGTCCTGGCCTGGCTGACGGCATCGTCGATCAGCGCCAGTACCTCGGTGTCGATTGCATCGAGTTCAGCGGAGGTGACATCGCCAAACTCGCCCACCCGGGCGCGAAAATGCTGCAGACAATCGCGCTCTGCCCGCAGCCTGTCCAGTTCGCCCTCGCCGCGGTAGCCCTGCGGATCACCCACGAAGTGGCCCTGGAAGCGGCCCTGTTCGCAGAAAATGCCCGCCGGCCCGTTGCCGCCGCGCGCGTGGGCAACGGCTTCTCCGGCTGCACGGTAAACGTCGAAGAAGTCGGCGCCATCGGCGACAAACACCGGGAAACCAAAGCCCTCGGTTCGCGCCTTGAGGTCGTCGCAGCCCACTGCGTAGTTGATGGAGGTGTGTTCCGAGTAGTAGTTGTTCTCGATGACAAAGATTGCCGGTACTTTCAGTACTACCGCCAGGTTCATGGCCTCGAAGCAGGTGCCCTGGTTGACTGAGCCGTCGCCCGAGAAGGAAACAGAGACACTGTCGCGGCCGCGAATTTTGGCGGCCAGCGCAGAGCCCACCGATATGGGCGGGCCACCCGCGACGATACCGTTGGCGCCGAGAATGCCGTTGTCGACATCGGCGATGTGCATGCTGCCACCTTTACCCTTGCACAGTCCGGCAGCGGCGCCCCACAGTTCAGCCATCATGCCTTTTACATCGGCGCCGCGGGCAATGCAGTGTCCGTGGCCGCGATGGGTGGAAATGATAGTGTCGTCGCCAGACAGGTGTTCGCACACTCCAACCGCGTTGGCCTCCTGGCCGGTATAAAGATGCGTGAAGCCGGCGATCTGGCCTTTCATGATCTCGGCGAATACGCGCTCTTCGAACTCGCGGATGGTTTTCATCTGCCGGTACGCCCGCAGTAACC
>CAYGOX010000027.1:17606-19527 GCA_964351485.1 uncultured Halioglobus sp. | reverse complement strand
GGCCTTATGCTGAACCAGCGCACCGACCCTCTGTTCGTGGCCATGCGCGAGGTGATCCAGTCCAATGCCCTGGGCACCATCACCCGCACCCACTGGACGATGACCAACTGGTTCCGCCCCGAGATCTACTTCAAGGTCAGCGACTGGCGCGCCACCTGGCTGGGTGAGGGCGGCGGCCTGCTCGTCAACCAGTGCATTCACAACCTCGATATTTTCCAGTGGCTCTGCGGCCTGCCCGAGCGTGTACACGCCTTCTGCCGGTTCGGTCGCCACCACGCGATTGAGGTGGAGGACGAGGTGACCGCCTATTTCGAGTACGCCAACGGCGCCAGTGGCGTGTTCGTCGGCTCCACCGGCGAGGCTCCGGGGGTCAACCGCTTCGATATCATCGGCGACCTCGGCGCGCTGCACTTTGACGGCCAGCGCCTGACGCACACGCAAAACACGCCGGGCACGGCACAGTTTAATAATGAGACGCGGCAGATGTTCGGCATGCCCGACACGGTCTCGACCGATATCACGCCGGCGCGCGACGTCAACCAGCACGCTCTGGTGCTGAGTAATTTCACCGCGGCGATCCTCGAGGGAGCGCCGCTGCTGGCCCCGGCGCGCGACGGTCTGGACAGTCTGGCGCTGGCCAATGCCATGCTGCTCTCCACCTGGGAGGGCGGGCCTGTCACCCTGCCGCTGGACAGCGCGCGTTACGAAGCGGCCCTGCAGGCGCGCGTGGCGCAATCATCGCTGCGCACTGCAAGCACCGAAAAAGCCGAAATCGACATGGAGGCATCCTACCGGTGATGCCGATACAGGAGGCAGTGCAATGGCGGCACGAACTGCGCGGGAGACCCTGCGATGAGCGCTGAAGCGACACAGCTGGCCGCGCTCGCGCAAAAACCGGCGCTCGCGCGCATCCCCACCTACCTGCGCCTGAGCGGCCCCGGCTGGCTCCAGGGTGCGATGACGCTCGGCGGTGGCAGCGCGATCACCTCCCTTACCATTGGCGCCGTGTACGGTTACGAACTGCTCTGGGTCCAGCCGCTGTCGATGCTGATTGGCTGCATCATGCTGTTCGCGCTGTCGCACCAGACACTGAGCACCGGGGAGCGCCCCTTCGCGGCCATGCGCGATCACGTGCACCCGTCGCTGGCGTGGCTGTGGGCTATCGCGGCACTGGCCTCGAGCATTATCTGGGGTTTCTCGCACTACCCGCTCAGCGCCGGGATGCTCGAGGAAATCATTGCCGTTGGCAGTGGTTTCTCCATCGATCCCGAAGAAACAGGCACTCGCAATGCCTACCTGTTCGGGCTGGCCGTGGCGGTGTGGGCGCTGTGCGCATTCACCGCCTGGAACTACGGCGCCGGCGGGCGCGCGGTCACAATTTTCGAAACGGCGATCAAACTGCTCAGCACCATGATCGTACTGGCCTTCGCCTGGGTTGTGCTCACGGCGTCGGCCAACGGCCAGGTCGACTGGGGCGCGGTGCTCGCCGGCTACATCCCGCGCAGTCTGCCGGACGACGCGGCGGGGGTGACCACGATCATGGCCGCGCTCGGCACGGCGGTCGGTATCAATATGACCTTCGTCTACGGTTACACACTGCTCGATCGCGGCTGGGGCCGCGAACACCGCGAACTCTCGCGCTACGACATCGTGATGGGCCTGGTGATTCCCTACATGCTGGTGACGGGCCTGATCTCGATCGCCGCCGCCGGCGCGCTTTCGGGCGGAGAACTCAGCCTGCAGGGCAAGCTCAGCCCGGCTGCCGCCGGGGCCATGTTCAGCGACGCCGGCATGGGCGCGGTTACCGGCCGCCTCGTGTTTGCCCTGGGTGTGTTGGGCATGGCGGTCGGCTCACTGGTGATGCACATGCTGTGTTGCGGCGCGGCGGCCGGCGCCATGTTCAACTGGGCGCCGCACTCGC
>CAYGOX010000027.1:5980-17596 GCA_964351485.1 uncultured Halioglobus sp. | reverse complement strand
TGTTGTTGCCTACGCCGGCGGTGCTCGGCGTGTTCCTGTGGTCGACGATGGGCGCCTACGTCATCCTGCCCACCTCGGCCATCTGCGGTTTCCTGCTGCCTATCGCCTACCTGGGCTGGCTCGCGCTGAACAACTCGCAATCCTACCTCGGTGATGCGATGCCGCGCGGTGGGCGGCGGGTGCTCTACAACCTGGCCATGGTGCTGTGTATCGTCACCGTGCTGGCGAGTGTGACGTACAGCACCGGCATCGCGCTGGACTGGTTCTAGGTCATGGTCGATATCAGCGACGGCGCCAGCTACGCACCTACCGCAGCCGCCGAGAAAGTGGTCGAGCCGGGCGAATTCTGTATCGCCGCGGCGTTCCTCGACCACGGGCACATCTATGGCCAGGTCAACGGCCTGCGCGATGCCGGCGCCACCTTGCGGCTGGTGTACGATCCGGATCCGGCGCGCCTGCGGCAGTTCACCGAAACCTATCCAGAGGTGGAGGTTGCCACCAGCTTCGAACAGATCCTCGAGGACGACACGATCGCACTGGTCTGCAGCGCGGCGATCCCGTGCGAGCGCGCGGGTATCGGGCTGCGCGTACTGCGCGCGGGCAAGGACTATTTCACCGACAAGTCACCCTTCACAACACTGGCGCAACTGGACGAGGTGCGGGCGGTTGTGGACGGTACGGGCCGCAAGTACGCGGTGTATTACGCGGAGCGTCTGCACAACGAGGCAGCCTGGCAGGCCGGCGAGTTGATTGCGCAGGGCGCGGTCGGTCGCGTGCTGCAGGTCGTCAATCTCGCGCCGCACCGCCTGTCGGCGGCAACGCGCCCCGACTGGTTTTTCGACAAGGGGGCTTACGGTGGCATCATCACCGACATCGGTTCGCACCAGGTCGAGCAGTTCCTGACCTACGCCGGCTGTCGCGATGCAACCATTAACTTTGCGCGGGTGGAAAACTTCAGTCACCCGCAGCACCCGGGCCTGGAAGATTTCGGCGAGCTTTCGCTGGTGGGTGACAACGGCGCCTCGTTCTACAGCCGCGTGGACTGGTACACCCCGGACGGACTGCGGACCTGGGGCGACGGCCGCACGTTCATCGTCGGTACGCAGGGCACGATGGAATTGCGCAAGTATATCGACGTGGCGCGCCAGGCGCCGGCGTCGACGCTGTTCCTGGTCGACGCGCAGGGCGAACACGAGATCGCCTGCCACGGCCAGACAGGTTTTCCATTTTTCGGCCGGTTTATTCGCGATTGCCAGCAGCGTACCGAGCAGGCCATGACCCAGGCGCACGCGTTCGCGGCCGCCGAACTGAGCATGCGCGCGCAGGCGCTCGCGGACGAGGCGCGCACATGACCGCGCAACCCACCATCCAGGCCATCAAGGTGCAGCGGCTTTACCTGCAGGTCGCGCGTCAATTGCAGGATCTGATTGGGGCGGGCACCTTTGCCGCCGGCTCGCGCCTGCCCTCCGAGCGCGATCTTGCTGCGCAGTTCGGCGTCAGCCGGCCGACAATTCGCGAGGCCATGATCGCGCTGGAAATTGCCGGGCTGGTCGACGTGCGCTCAGGCTCCGGTGTCTACGTCACCGACGCCCCGTCGCGCTCGCCGGTACTGGATGATTCCGAAGATCCCGGTCCCTTCGAAATTCTCGAGGCGCGCAAGGTGATCGAGGCCGAGACCTGTGCATTGGCGGCCACCCGCATTAACGACGAACAGCTGGCGCAACTGGCGGCCCTGCTCGAAGCGATGGCGGAAGAGAACCGGCAGGCGTCGTCGACCGAACGCGCCGATGAAACCTTTCACTGCCTCATCGCCCAGGCCGCGGGTAACAGCGCGCTGAGTGCTTCGGTGCACTGGTTGTGGCAACTGCGCAACGAATCGCCGATCAGTACCTATTTCCACGAGCGCGTGCGCGAGGAGGGCGACCGGCCGATCCTTGCGGATCACCAGGCGATTCTCGACGCGTTGCGCTCGCGCGATGCCGCGGCGTCGCGCGAGGCCATGCAGGCGCACCTGCAGCGCGTGATCGATCATCTGTTGGAGACGCAGTAGTTATGGCCTCGGACAGTCCTCTACACCCCGACCGCCTGTTCGCCAGCTGCCCCGAGCAGCGCGCCATCGCCCGCGAGTTGTACGGCCAGGTGGCGGCGCTGCCCATCATCAGCCCGCACGGTCACACCGACCCCACCTGGTTTGCAGACAACAAGCCGTTTGCCAACGCGACTGAACTGCTGTTGCAACCCGACCACTACTTGTTGCGGATGCTCTACAGCCAGGGCATTTCTCTCGATACGCTGGGTATCGCGCCGGTGGACGGTGCTGCGCAGTCGGTCGACCCGGCCGATGTGTGGCAGATTTTCGCCGACAACTACCACCTGTTTTGCGGCACGCCCACGCAGTTCTGGATGGACCACGTGTTTGGAGAGGTATTCGGCTTCGACGAGCGCCTGACATCTGCCAGCGCGCGCGCCTTCTACGACGCGATCAATGCCGAGCTTGCCACGCCACAGTACCTGCCCCGCGCCCTGTTCGAGCGTTTCAACATCGAGGTGCTGGCGACCACGGAATCGCCGCTCGATCCGCTGGACGCGCATCGGCGTTTGCGCGACGACCCCTGGCAGGGGCGGGTGATTACCACGTTCCGTCCCGACCCGGTGCTCGACCCCGAGTATGAGGGGTTTGCTGACAACATTGCGCAGCTCGCGGCCTTGTCCGGCATCGACTGCACGCACTACAACGGTTACCTGGCCGCGCTGCGCGAGCGGCGGCTGTACTTCAAATCCCTCGGTGCCACCGCCACCGATCACGGCCACCCGACCGCAGCCACCGCAGACCTTGCAGCGAACGAATGCGAGGCGCTGTACCAGGGTGCGCTCTCGGGCACGCTGTTGCCGGCGCAGGCCGAGTGGTTTCGCGCACAGATGCTGACCGAGATGGCGCTCATGAGCCTGGACGATGGCCTGGTCATGCAATTGCACCCCGGTGTTTACCGCAACCACAACCCCTCGCTCATGGCGCGCTTTGGCCGCGACAAGGGCGCGGACATTCCGCTTAGCTGCGAATTTGTCGGTTCGCTCAAGCCGCTGCTGGACCGGGTCGGCAACAATCCCGATTTCACCTTGATCCTGTTCACGCTGGACGAAACCACCTACGCGCGCGAACTGGCGCCGCTGGCCGGGCACTACCCCGCGCTGAAGCTCGGGCCGCCCTGGTGGTTCAACGACAGCCCCGAGGGCATGCTGCGCTACCGCGAGCAAATCACGGAAACGGCAGGCTTTTACAATACCGCAGGTTTTAATGACGACACCCGCGCGTTTCTCTCGATACCGGCGCGCCACGATATGGCCCGGCGCATCGACTGTCGTTTCCTCGCGCGGCTGGTGGCTGAGCACCGGCTGGCCCTGTCCGAAGCGGCGGAACTTGCCGAAGCGCTGGCGGGCTCGCTGGCGCGCGACGCCTACCGGTTGTAACGCCCATGGAACGTCTTCATCCCGACACTCTGGATCTGCTCGACCCCGCAATTGCGCGGCCCGCGTACGATGTAGGTACTGTCCGGCCGGGCATTGTCCACCTGGGCCTCGGTGCGTTTCATCGCGCGCATATGGCGATGTATACCGACAAGGCCATCGCTGTGTCCGGCGGTAGCTGGCGCATTATCGGCGTGTCCATGCGCAGCGATGCGGTCGCGCGCCAGCTGCGCCCGCAGGGTTGTCTCTACAGTGTTATGAGCGAAGATGCACAGGGCGCGCAGGTGCGCGTCATCGGGGCGCTGAGCAATGTGCTGGTGGCCCCGGTAAATCCCGGCGCGGTGGCCGACGCAATCGCCGACAGTGCGATTCACATTGTCAGCTTGACGATTACCGAGAAAGGTTATGCGCTGGCGGCCGACGGCCGCACGCTCGACGCCTATGACGAGGCGGTCGCGGCCGACTTGGCCAACCCCGAAAACCCGTGCTCGGCCATCGGCCTGCTCGCACTCGGCCTGATCCGGCGTCACGCCGCCGGCGGGGCCCCGCTGACGGTGATGAGCTGTGACAACCTGATCGGAAACAGCCGCCTGCTGCAGTCGGTACTGGCGCAGTATCTTGGCAAGGTCGCTCCCGACATCCTGCCCTGGCTGGACAGTGACGTGGCCTTTCCCTGCACCATGGTTGATCGGATCGTGCCCGCCGCCACCGACGCGCAGCGCGAGCGACAGGAAGCGCGCCTGGGATTGCGCGATGCGGCCGCAGTCTGTACCGAACCGTTTCACCAATGGTTTATCGAAAACGATTTCGCCACGCCGCGCCCGGACTGGGAGGCGGCCGGTGCGCAGGTTGTGTTCGATGTGGCGCCGTACGAGCGGATCAAGCTCGGCCTGCTCAATGCTGCGCACTCTGCGATTGCTCAGTTCGGCCAACTGGCGGGGCTGGAAACGGTCGACCAGGTCATGGCCCAGCCGCGCTGGCGTGAACAAATTGAAACTTTGATGGACGAGGATCTTATTCCCGCGCTGGACCAACCCGCCGGGTTCGACATGGCGCACTACCGCCGCGCCCTCCTCGAACGTTTCTCCAACCCGGTGCTCGGACATCGCTGTGCGCAGATCGCGCAGGACTCGAGCGACAAGATCGCGCAGCGCTGGCTCCCGGTGCTGGCCAGATCCGACGCGCCCGAGGTAACCCGGGCGCTGGCCGCGTGGGTGTACGTGGTGCTGTTCACGCAGTTGCCGCTGGACGATGCCCGCGCCGCCACCCTGAATGCGTTGCGCACTAAACCGGGGGCGCTGGCCCTGCGTATCGCCAATGTATTGGAGACGGCGCGCATTACCTCCACCTCGGTGTACAACTTCCGCGGTCGCTGCGAGGCCGTGGCGCACTGGGTGGAACAGTTACAGTCAGGCGGCGCCGAGGCGCTGCTGCAAACCCGCAACAACCAGGCGAGATAGATGACACGCATTGTATTTCCGATCATGGTGGTGGTAACGCTGGCGATTGTCGCGCTGCGTTACCTGCAACCGGACGAAACGCCCACCTTCGAACTTGAAGAGGGTTATACCTGGCTCTACGACGGCGAGTCGCTGCAGGGCTGGCGCGCCATCGGCGGTGAGGCGACGTTTGAGGCCGACGGTGCGGATATCGTCGGCCGGTTCGGCCCCGGCGAAAACACTTTTCTGCGCACCGAAAAAACCTACGGCGACTTTTCGCTGAAACTGCAGATGCGCTGGGACGAGCCGGGTAATTCCGGGGTGTTGTTTCGCGCCGCGCAGCGCGATGGCGATGGGCGGGCCTACGGCTACCAGTATGAACTGGATGCATCGGAGCGCGCCTGGACAGGCGGTATCTACGACGAGGCGCGTCGCGGTTGGCTGGCGTCCCTGGAGAACAACCAGGCGGCGCGCGAAGCAGTCCGTCTCGATGACTGGAACGATGTAGAGATCGAGGCGCGCGGCGCGCAGCTGCGCACCTGGATTAACGGCGTTCCTGCCGCGGACATTATCGACGGCCTGGACGCAGAGGGTTTTATCGCGCTGCAGGTGCACTCCGGTAACAGCGGCGTGATTCGCTGGCGCAATATCCGGCTGCGTGAGCTGCCGGGTATGGCCGTGCCCGGGCCGGCGTTGATGGCTTCGGACCAGTGGCGTCACGATGGCCTGGGGGGCCTCGCGTTCCAGCCCGCCGAACTTTCCGCCGAGCCCGACAGCGCGTCGGCCTGGCTCAGTCCCCGGCGGCAGTTCAGCGATGCTCTGCTGAGCTTCGACCTGCCCGTGTGCGACGAGGACACTGTGCTGCGGGTGCGCTACGACGAAGAGAACGATTCTGCCAGCTATGCGCAACTGCGCCTGTCGGCAACCGCGGCGCAGGCCAGCGTTGTTACCGCCGGCACCAGCACGGTTTACGATCCCGTCGCACTGGAGGCCGCGCCGCGGCATCGCGTGACGATAACGCTCAAGGGGTCGCAGGTAGTGCTCACCGTTGGCGAACAGGATGCGCTGCGCATTGCGAACGACGACCTGCCTTCGCGCGGCCGATTGTGGTTTGCGCCCGGCGCGTGTGATGGACGCTTCGCCGTGGAGAATTTCGCGTGGTTCGCGCTGCGCGAGGGCAGCGAGGAGCCGCTGTTCTATCAGACCCTGGATACGCAGCCCGCGCCGGTGTTGTCGCCGGACGAGGCGCTGGAGGCCTTCAGAATCGCCCCCGGGTTCGAGATCGAGCTGGTAGCCGCCGAGCCGTTGGTGGAAGAGCCGGTGGCGATGGCCTGGGATGCATCGGGACGCCTGTACGTGGTGGAGATGCGCGGCTACATGCGCGATGCCTACGGCACCGACAGCGATGCGCCGGTGGGGCAGGTCGTTCGTCTCACGGACGACGACGGTGACGGCCGCATGGATCGCAGTGAGGTGTTCCTAGCTGGGCTGGTCAATCCCCGCGCGGTTGCGGTGGTGAATGAGGGCGTGCTGATCGGCGAGCCGCCCAACCTGCTGCTCTGTGCGGTGCCGACTCGCGATGCGCTGTGCAAGTCGCCGGTGCGCGTGGGGGCCTACGGTGCCGACGTCGCCTCGGCCAATGTCGAACACATGGAAAACGGCCTGCGCCTGGGCCTGGATAACTGGCTCTATAACAGCAAGTCCGACCGCCAGGTACGGCTGGTCGACGGCAAATTACAGGAGCGCACCGGACTGTTTCGGGGTCAGTGGGGCATTACCCGAGACGATGTCGGGCGCTGGCTTTACAACCACAATTCCACCTGGGTGCAGGCAGATTACTTTGCCGCCGAGGATATTCTCGTGCCCGGCGGCAGCGCGGTCTATGCCGGCCTGGGTGAAAACCTGACCAACCCGGCAAAGGTGTACTCGGTGCGGGTCAACCCGGGAGTGAACCGCGCCTACCTCGATCGCACGCTGCGCGAGGACGGCCGGCTGAACAATGCGACGGGCGTCAGCGGTCTGGTGGCCTATCGCGGCGACCAGTTCCCGGCACAGTTTCGCGGTGACGTCTTCGTACCGGAAAGTGCCGGAAACGTGGTGGCACAGTTCGGTCTGTCCGATAGCGGTATGGTGATGCGCGCCGAGCAGCGGCTGTACGACGATCCGCAATGGGGCCAGCGGGATTTTCTGGGTTCCACCGACGAACGCTTTCGCCCGGTGGATGCGATGAACGGACCGGACGGCGCGCTGTACATCATCGACATGTACCGGGGCATCATTCAGGACGATCATTTCCTCACCGAGGAACTGCGCGAGCAGATTTTCCAGCGCAAGCTGGATGAACCGATTGGCAACGGGCGTATCTGGCGGGTGCGCCATGTCGACGGAGCGCCGCGCCGTTCTGCGCCTGACCTGGCCGCGGCCGACGATGCGCGCCTGCTCGCCGCGCTGTCGAGCGACAACGGCTGGGAGCGCGACACCGCGCAGCGCCTGCTGCTGGCTCGTAAAGACGCTGGTGCAGACAAGGTGCGCGCCGCACTGGTCGCACTCGCCACAGGCGAGCAGACCGTGCCCGCCCTGCATGCGCTGTGGACGCTCAATGGTCGCGGTGAGCTGACGCGCGATACCGTGCTGGCAGTTGTGCGGATCGACGACGTGCATCGCCAGGTCAACGCCTTGCGTGCCGGTGCTGAAACACTGCAGGAAGCTGATCTGATTGCGCTGGCGGGCCGCTGGGAGCGCGCCCCGGCTGCGGTGCGCGTGCAACTTGCGCTGACGCTTGCGCACCACAGCGACAGCGAGGCGGTGCGCAGCACGCTGGTCGACCTGGCGACGGCGGGGTATGAAAACACCTTCCTGCGCCAGGCGGTGATCCGGGCGGTGGCCGGTCACGAACTGGCCTTCCTGGCGCAGTGGTTGGAGCGCGACACCGGGCTTGCACAAAGTGACGGCGCGACCGCCGCCCTGGCAGGTCTTGCGGGCAATGCCTACCGCACGCTGCGCGGTGATCTCACGGTGGATGACCAGGACAACACCGCGTTGTTGCCGTTGCTGGAACTGGCCGCGTCGCGCGACGGTGCATCTGCCTGGCAGCAGCTCGCGATGCTCAAGGGTTTTGCGGCGCTGGCGGTGGAAGAGGGCTTTACCCCGGCCCGCTTTGAGCAGCCCCCGGCGATCTTTGCCGATTCAGGCATTGACGAGACGAATCCGCTGTGGGACGCGCGCCTGAATGCGCGGGTGGCGTTCACCTGGCCGGGCGATGAACTGGCCATGGGTATCAAGCCGCTCAGTCCGGGGCAACTGCAGCTCATGGCGCAGGGGCAGGCATTTTATGCGCAGTGCGCGGCCTGCCACGGCGAGAAGGGGTTGGGTATCGAGGGCCTTGCGCCGCCGCTGGCCGGCGCTGCCTGGGTGACCGGTCCGCCCGAGTGGCTGGGCCGCATCATCCTGCAGGGCGCGACGGGCCCGATGGAAATCAAGGGCGTGACCTGGGAGGGTGTGATGCCGCCACACGGCCATCTTGAGGCACTCGATGACACGACGCTGGCCGGGCTGATGACGTACTTGCGGCGCAGCTGGGGCAACAAGGCCGATCCGGTGTCGGTGGAGCAGGCGACAGCTATTCGCACAGCCAGTGCCGGGCGCGCCAACCCGTGGACTGTCGCAGAGCTCGAAGCGGTGCCTTTCGATCGCGGTTATGGTCGGTTTCTGGGCAAGTACAGCGTGAGCTTCCTGAACATCACCATCGAGGAGAAGCCCGAGGGACTGTTCATTTCAGCGCCGCTCTACGGCAGCGGCGTGATGACACCGATCACCGACACGGTGTTCCTCGCCGAGGCCGGCGGGGAGAGCGTCAAGATGGAATTCATCCTCGATGAATCGGGGCGGGCGAGCCAGATACTGCTGCACCGCAAGGGCGAGAAGATTCCGGTCAGCCGTGTGCCCGACTAGGGCGCGGCCCGGATCTGCCGGTGGTTGTGTACCAGCAGTACAGCGGCCCAGATCGCGACCAGCGCCAGGCCGCCAATCTCGCGCGCCTCTTCCACCTCGCGGGTTTTCATCGATATAGACTCGACGATTTCCTGCCAGGAGACGTTGCCCACCAGCGCGGGGAGCGTCAGGCCTATCCAGGCGAGGCAGCCAACCAGTAGAATGCCCGGCACCCAGCGCGTGTGGTGCCCCCTGACCTGCGCAAAGCACATGTACGAGGCGCACAGGTAGGTCGCGATCCACGCAGTTGCGTCCGGATCGTTATACTGGACCGCCGCAGACAGCAGAAACGCAAAAAAGAACAGCAAATTGAAAATACGAATGGTCATGCCAGATTTTTACAGCAGTATTGTTATTGTCAGGTCGCTAGTGTCGCGGCAAAAGCGCCGCGGAATCAAGTTGCGTGAATCGCGTAGTTGTGCGCGGATATTGCCTGCACTGGCCGTCGCAGTCAGCGCGACCCTGGTTCCCGCGACGGGCAGTGTTGCGTTTGAAGAAGTGCGCGTCACCGGCAGCTACCTGCCGGGCACGCGGCTGACCAATGCGGTGGCGGTGTTGAATCGCGAGGAAATCGACGCCCTGCGCAAGCGCAGTGTTGTCGAACTGCTGCAAACCCTGCCCGGCGTCCTGGTTGAAACGCAGGGTGGTCCCGGAGGGTTGAGCGCCGTCTCGATCCGCGGCGGTGAATCGAATTTCACACTGGTATTGCTCGATGGGATCGCGATCAACGACCCGACCAACACGCGCGGTGGCAGCGTGGATTTTGGCAACCTGAGCGCCGACCTGGTGGAGCGCATCGAGGTCGTCAAGGGCGCGCAGTCGGCCATCTATGGCTCCGATGCGCTGGCCGGCGTGATCAACATCATTACGCGTCGCCCGGCGACGGGTCACCAGCAACGCGTTGCCGTTCAACTGGGCGAGGACGATTTTCACGACGTGGGTGCCAGCGCCTCGGGGCGAGCACCGCTCGACGCCAACGCGGTGCATTACGTGGTGGAAGTCCAGGATCGTCAATCCAGCGATGCCCAGCGCGACAGTCAGCGCGAGAACCGCAGCGCCAACCTGCGCGTCGGCTGGGAAGGCGGCAACGGACACGCTGTCACCGCGAGCTATCGCTACCTCGATGGCGAGCGCACCGGCTATCCCGAGCAGAGCGGCGGCGCGCGCTTCGCGGTAATTGATGCGCTCGATCGCAGCGACTACGAGCAGCAGACAGCGGCGCTCGCCTGGGACGCCGCGCTGACCGACACCTGGACGACGCGCCTGGCCGTGAGTCGGTTCGAC
The DNA here is from genome assembly GCA_964351485.1 of uncultured Halioglobus sp. Classification (GTDB taxonomy): domain Bacteria; phylum Pseudomonadota; class Gammaproteobacteria; order Pseudomonadales; family Halieaceae; genus Marimicrobium. Next base: position 7,418 of record CAYGOX010000027.1, on the reverse strand, counting down.
TTTGAAGAGGTACTGGCATCGCCGGGCATCTCACCGTTTTTCGAGGTGCCGCCGCTGGGCAGCGACACGCGCTTCACCCGCGACCTGTGGCAGTGGAGTAACACGGTGGCGCTGAGCAGGGGCGTAACGCTGCAGGGCGGACTCGACCTGCGGGATGAGGACGGCCGCAGCAGCGGTTTCCTGGAATTTGGCGGGGCGCAGCTGCCCACGGATTTCTCCCTGTCGCGCCGCACGGTGGGCGTTTTCAGCTCGGTGCATTACGTCCCTGTGGACGCGCTTGAACTGCAGGCGAGTGCGCGGTTCGACGAGCCGGAGGATTTTGGCGGTGAAACGTCCGTCGCCCTGGGCGGCGCCTATGCGCTGACCAGTCAGGTGCGCCTGTCGGCGAACTGGGGGCAGGCGTACAAGCTGCCCAGCTTCTTCGCCCTGGGTCACCCGCTGGTCGGCAACCCGGACCTGCAGCCGGAGCAATCGGAAACGCTGGACATCGGGGTGCGCTGGCAGGTGTCCCCCGCTGTGGTGGCGGAAGTGGTGGGGTTCTACAACGAGTTTGACGATCTCATCGATTTCGACGACGCCGCGTTCATCAACGTCAATCGCAAGCAGGTGGAAAGCCGCGGTGTCGAGCTGCAGTTGTTGTGGCAGCCGTCCGCGCAGTGGTCGCTGCGGTCGCAGGTGACCTACACCGATCTCGACGTGATCGACGAGGACAGCATCCTCACCGGGCGTCCCGAGTGGACCGGTGGTGTCACGTCACTGTGGGACTGGCGCCCCGACCTGTCGGTCGCGCTCGACTACCGCTACACCGGCAACCAGTACGCGACGTCGCGCCACACCGGCGCGGCGGTGACAGAGAAGCTCGACGATTTTCATCGCGTCGATCTGACCCTGCGCTGGCAGGCCAGTCCCCACTGGACGCTCTCGGCGATGTTCGACAACGTGCTGGATGAAGATTACGAGACCGCTGTAGGTTTTCCCGCTCCGGCGCGGGCGGTGCGCATAGGCCTGCGCTACACTCGGTAACGATGCACGGAGGAATCCTTGTGAAGACTGCGCGACTCTGGGTGCTGGCGGCTGTGTGCTCGCTGGCGGCCTGCGGCACTGATGAAGTGGTTTCCCCCGGTGAATGCCTGCACGGGCTCACCGACCAGGAGCAGGCCGAGGGCTGGCAGTTGCTGTTTGACGGCCAGTCGCTGGCGCGGTGGCGCAGCTACGGCAGCGAGGTGCTCGACGAGGGTTGGGGCATCGAGAACGGCTGCCTGACCCGGCTCGGGCGGGCCGGCGACATCATCTCGCGCGAGCAGTACGGCGATTTCGAACTCAAACTCGACTGGCGCATCAGCGATTCAGGCAACAGCGGCATTTTTATCCGCGGTGACGAGTCGGGCAAGAACATCCACCAGACCGGCTACGAGATGCAGATTCTCGACAACGCGGG
>CAYGOX010000027.1:0-5970 GCA_964351485.1 uncultured Halioglobus sp. | reverse complement strand
CTTCTTTGAAGCCCAGATCGAGCGCGAAGCGTTTGGCGCCCTCGCCGACGATCATGCAGTGGTCGGAGCGGCGCATCACTTCGAGCGCCACGGCCGCCGGGTTCTTGATGCCCTCGATCCCACCCACCGCGCCGGGGCCTATTACGACATGATCGCCCCGGATCACGACACCACCATGCCGGTGGGCTACTGGAATCGCGTGCACATCAAGGCGCGGGGGCGCGATGTGGAGTTCTGGCTGAACGAGCGCCTGACGGCGAAGTTCGAGCAGGGCGGCCCGCAGTGGCAGGCGCTGTATGCCGCGAGCAAGTTTCACGACCGGCCCGCCTACGGCAGCCTCCTCAAGGGGCATATCGGGTTCCAGGATCACTGGGACAAGGTGTGGTTCCGCAATATCCGCATCCTGCCGCTGGACGGATAATCCCGGCTCAGAACGGCGCGGGTTTCCCGAAGCGTTCGCGCAACTCTGGCTTGAGCAGCTTGCCCGAAGGGTTGCGCGGCAGCGCGTCCACCAGCTCGTAGAGCTGCGGTACCTTGTAGCCGGCCAGGTTGGCCTTGCAGAATTCGCGCAACGAGTCCGCCGTGGGAGTGCAGCCCGGCGCCGCAACGACAATCGCCAGTGGGGTCTCGCCCCACTTTTGCGATTCGACGCCGATGACAGCGGCCTCCTGGACCTCGGGGCAGCCGGCCAGGACATTCTCCAGTTCGGCCGGATAGATGTTCTCGCCGCCGGAGATGATCATGTCTTTCATGCGGTCGCAGATCGTGACGAAGCCGTCCGCGTCCCAGGTGCAGACATCGCCCGTGTGCAGCCAGCCATCGCGCAGTGTCTGCGCGGTTGCCTCGGGATTGTTCCAGTACTCCTTCATCATGTGGCGGCCGGCGAGCAGCAGCTCGCCGGGTTGGTCCGAGCCCATCGGGATGGTTGCCCCCTCGGCGTCGACAATCTTGAGGTCAGTGTGCATCTGCGGCCGGCCGCAGGAGCCGACCTTGGCCTCGGCATCCTCGTGCAGCAGCAGGGTGCCCGGGCCGCAGGACTCGGTGAGGCCGTAGGCCTGGAAGATGCGGATACCGAGCGCCTCGTAGGCGTGCAGCAGCGAGACCGGCACCGGGGCGGCCCCGGTGGCGATCCAGCGCACGCTGGACAGATCGGTGGTGGCACGCTGCGGTGCATCGAGCATGAACTGCAGCAGGGCCGGTACCGCCATGAAAATGGAGACCTTTTCCTGTTCGATACAGCTGAACATGGCCGCCATGTCCAGTTCGCGCATGATGACGCCGGTGCCACCGCGATGCACCAGCAGCGAGGTGGGGTTCAGGCAGCCGACATGGAACATGGGCAGTGGCAGCAGGAAACGGTCGTCGCCGCGCATGTCGGAGGTTGCCATGCTGGTGAGCTGCGACCAGAGCATGCCGTCGTGGGTGTGCACCGCACCCTTGGGGCGGCCGGTCGTGCCCGAGGTGTACATGATGAACAGGTTGTCGTCGTCCCAGCCGCCGACCGGGGGTTCGTCCTCCGGTGCGCTATCCAGCACATGCTCGTAGTCCTCGCTCCAGTCGCCACCGCTGCGCTCATGGTTGTCGCGGCGCAGCCAGTGGGTCACAGCGGTGGCGCCGTGTTCCTGCGCCTGCAGCGAGGCCACGGCCTCATCGAAGTCTGAATCAAAGCACACCACTCGCGTGCCGCTGTCCTGCAGGATGTAGGCGATCTCGGCGGCGACCAGCCGCCAGTTGATCGGCACCAGCACGGCGCCGATCTTGGCAACGGCGAAGTAGGTCTCGACAAACTCGATGCTGTTCTTCAGCAGCACCGCCACGCGATCGCCCGGCTCGACGCCGCGGGCGAGCAGCGCGTTGGCGATACCATTGGCCCTGGCGTTGAGCTGGGCAAAGGTAAAGCGGCGGTTGCGCTCAAACTCCACGAAGGCCTCCCGCTGCCCGGAGATGGCGGCGCGCTTGGTGAGCAGTTGTCCGATGTTGGTTCGCATGGTGGCTGGCCTGTACTGGTTGTCCGGGAGCGCTAGTGTACCGTCACCGGCACGCTTCGGCAGTATTACCGAGAAAGTGGCGTGGCGGGTCCGCTCGACGGTTTACTGGGTTAGGATAGATGGCCCGACAGCGTGGTAACGGTCGTCCATGAGCACATTGAAATACTATCTGATAAAGGCGGTACGCAAGGTATTTCCCCTGGCGTTTCTGGAGCCCGAGGGCGACCGGGGTATCCGCAAGATCGGGCACCGCGAGTATATCGGCGGCCTCTGGGACGAGGTCGGTACGCTCCAGTTCGAATTCCTGCGCGCGCAGGGCCTGCAGCCCGGGCACTACCTGCTCGATATTGCCTGCGGCTCGCTGCGGCTGGGCGTGCACGCTATTCCCTATCTCGACCGGGGGCATTACCTGGGGGTCGACAAGGAGAGCGCTCTGGTGGCAGCCGGACTGGAAAACGAGTTGCCGCGCCATATTCGCGAGGACAAAGAGCCCCGGATCATCGTTTCGGACAGCTTCGAGTTCCACAAACTCGACCAGCTCGCGGACTACGCCATCGCCCAGTCGCTGTTCAGCCACCTGCCGCCCCGACTGATTCACCAGTGTTTCAGGAATCTCTACGACGCCCTTGTGCCCGGCGGGGTGTTCTATGCCACGTTTTTCGAGGTTGATCAGCCGCGGGACAACCCGGATACCTCGCACGATCACGGCTATTTCGCCTATACGCGCGACGAAATGCTGACCTTTGGCGCCGCCAACGGCTACGAGTCGCGCTATATCGGCCACTGGGATCACCCGCGTGACCAGCGGATTGTGGAGTACCGGCGCCCGTCGGATCGCTAGTTGCAAGCTCCCTGGTTTCACAGCCCTGTCACAGTTACGTCCTAGGATGCTCTTGCGGTCTCGCAACAGAGGGTGGCGTCCATGAAAAAGTTGGTCCGGGGGGCTGCGCGCCTGTGCGGCGTGAAGCCGGCGGTGGTGTTGGCGTGGTTGAGCCTGGCGCAGTTCGGAATCGTCCTGGGGACTGTGGTGTTATCGCTGGGTTACCTGTCTGGCGAGGTGCACCAGCGGTCCGGGGCAGCACTGTCGGTCGCTACCCTGTCCGCGCCGGCCTATCCCACCAATAAAGACTAGGGACTTGCGACCCATTTCGGTGATAATGCGTTTGACGAGGTAAATAACGGTAAAACGCATTGAGTGATCTGATCAGGTTGGGCTGGCGCGAGTGGGTCGGCCTGCCCGAATTGGGCATCTCCCATATCAAGGCCAAGGTGGACACCGGCGCGCGCACCAGCGCGCTGCACGCGTTCAGCGTGGAGCCATTCGATCGGGACGGCACTTCCTGGGTCAAATTTTCGATTCACCCGGTGCAGCTGGACGCCACGCAGGTCGTCGAGTGCGAGGCGCTGGTGGTGGATCGTCGTTCGGTGCGCGATTCCGGGGGGCACGAGGAACTGCGCTATGTTATCGAGACCTCGATCCAGCTGGGTGACTCCGTGATGAGGTGCGAGATGACCCTCACCAACCGCGACGACATGCGCTTTCGCGTCCTGCTGGGCCGCACCCTGCTGCGCAACCGCTTCCTGGTGGATTCGGGGCGCTCTTTCCTCTGCGGGCGCAAGCCGAAGAAGCGTCCGGCGGCCACTGCCGACAAGGCGGCGTCATGAGCGAGCGCAATACTCCCTTCGAAATGGAGGGCATCTCCATCGCACCCGGTACTGCCCGGGAGGTCGAGTTGCCGGTCGCGCCGCTCTACACGCACGACAACCTGTCGATGTCAGTGCGTGTCGTCAATGGCAAGAAACCCGGACCGACCCTGTTCGTCTGCGCGGCGATTCACGGCGACGAGATCAACGGCGTCGAGATCATCCGGCGCCTGCTTCTGCACCGCTCACTGAAAAATCTGCGTGGCACGTTGCTGGCGATACCCATCGTGAATGTTTACGGGTTTCTCAACCATTCCCGCTACCTGCCCGACGGGCGCGATCTTAACCGCAGTTTTCCGGGTTCGCCCAAGGGGTCGCTGACCGGACGCGTGGCCAACACCTTCGTCGAGAAAATCCTGCAGCGATGCACGCACGGCATCGACCTCCACACCGGGGCCCGTCATCGCAGCAATTTTCCGCAGATTCGCGCCGACCTGGACGACCCGGTCACGCTCAAGATGACCGAGGCGTTTGGTGTGCCGCTGGCGCTGGACGCCAAGATTCGCGACGGCTCCATGCGCGAGTGCGCGCAGGACAACGGTGTCCCGGTCATCCTGTACGAGGCGGGCGAGGCGCTGCGCTTCGACGAGGTGTTCATCCGCGCCGGTATGAAAGGCATTATCAATGTGATGCGCGCGATCGGCATGCTGCCGCCGAGCCGGTCCAAGCGCCGTCCCCCGCCGCCGATTGTCAGTGACCAGACCGGCTGGGTGCGTGCACCCGAGAGCGGCATCCTGCGCATGCTGGTGCCGCCCGGCGCCAAGGTGACGCGCGGGCAGGTGCTGGCGATGGTGGCGGACCCGCTGGGGTCGGACGAGTACGCGATTACCGCGCCCGAGGCGGGCATGGTGATCGGCCGGACCAACCTGCCGCTGGTGCACGCCGGTGACGCCACCTTCCACATCGCCCAGTACGGGCGCCATGTGGCCGCCGTCGAAAAACAGATTGAGGTGTTCCAGGAAGTGATTGAGGCCGAGGTCGCCCAGCACAGCGTGGAACCCAACCTCGAGAGCCCGATCACATGATGGGCGCACTCCTGTCATGACGTTCGCCCTGCTGTTGGTGGGACTCTTGCTGTTGCTCGGTGGCGGCACCGGACTGGTCCGCGGTGCCTCCGGGGTTGCGGCCTGCTATGGCGTGTCGCCGCTGATCGTCGGTCTCACTGTGGTGGCCTTTGGCACGAGCGCCCCCGAGCTGATCGTCAACGTGATCGGCGCGCTGCGACAGCAGTCGGATATCGCTTTTGGTAACGTCGTGGGCTCCAACCTCGCCAATCTCGGCCTGGTGCTGGCCACGGCCGCACTGATCAAGCCGATCGTGATCCAGGGGCAGATCGTGCGGCGAGAGTTGCCCCTGTTGCTGCTGGCCACGACTATCTTCCTGGTGATGACGCTCGATGGGCCTCTGCTGGGCACGGAACCTGTACTGACGCGGTCGGAGGGGCTTGTGCTGCTCCTGTTGTTCAGCATCTTCATGTACCTGTCCATTCGCGATGTGCTCGACGGGCGCGAGGACGCACTTATCGACAACGTGCGCGAGGTGACGGGCAAGGTCGCTATCGTGGCAACCCCGGGGCTGCGCGCGTACTGGCTGCAGGTCCTGGTTGGCATTGTCGCGCTGGGCATTGGCGGGCACATGACCATTGTGTACGGCTCCGATTTTGCCGAGGCCGCGGGCCTGCCGCCGGTGGTGGTCGGCATGATCGTCGTCGCGATCGGTACCAGTTCCCCGGAGCTGGTCACCTCGATCATTGCGGCGATGAACAATGAGTCCGACCTGTGCCTGGGCAACGTCATCGGCTCCAACCTGTTCAACCTGCTGTTCGTGCTGCCGATCAGTGCGCTCATCCTGCCGTTGCCGATTCCGGCGGGGGGTGTCTACGACATCCTGCTCACCCTGGTGTTGACGGCAGTCCTGCTCCCCGTGTTTTTCTATGGGCGGGCATCCATGAATCGTGTCGTCGCGGCGCTCATCCTGCTGCTTTACATCGGCTATATGACACTGCGCGTGATCGGTTGATCGCGCGCCCCTGACACGCCGGCAGACCGGCGAAGAGGTAAGAACCCATGAAATTAGCGATCCTGTCTTGCGGACCGAACTCCTACAGCACCCGACGACTCAAGGAAGCGGCGCTGCAGCGCGATCACAAGGTCAAGGTGCTGAACACGCTCAAGTTCGCCATTGATCTCGAGCAGGGCTCGCCGGATCTCTACTACCGCCAGAAGCGGCTGAGTACTTATGACGCCGTCCTGCCGCGGATCGGCGCGTCGATCACCTA
>CAYGOX010000026.1:17593-19685 GCA_964351485.1 uncultured Halioglobus sp. | reverse complement strand
TGTCCGACCCGCTGTCTGCCTGGATGAACGAGTAATTGAATCCGCGCGCCGGCGGCAGGTTGTGCGTCTCAACACCCAGGTGCCACTTGCCGGCCACCGCGGTGTAGTAGCCGGCCGCCTGCAGATAGGTGCCCAGTGTGCGGACCCGTTCGTTCAACACGCCGAGGTAGCCCGGCTTGCCCCGGTGCGACAGCGGCATCAGCTCGGGCATGCTGCCGATACCGGCGCGATGATGGTCCACACCGGTCATCAGCATGGCGCGCGTCGGGCCGCAACTGGAGGCGACGTGAAACTGCGAGAACTTCACTCCGGCAGTGGCCAGCGCATCGATGTTCGGGGTGCGGATTTCACCGCCGTAGGCACCGAGATCCGAATACCCCATGTCGTCCAGCACGATCAGGACAACATTCGGTCGCAGCACATCCGTGGCCGCCGTCACCGGCACCGGCAGGCACATGCCCGCCAGCAGGAAAACCGCGGCCAGGCGCACTGTCACCGGCACGCAAAAGCGTAAGAGTCGTCGCATGTACAGGTCCGGAAAATCTGCCAATCTACCCAAGTCATCGATGCAGTTAAACATTGTGAGCGAAACCGCACTGTTTCCCAATACCACCTATTCCTGCCATCAATCCGCCGCTTGCCACGGAATTTCCTCGCACTTTTTAATTTTGTCCTTGAGGAGAAACAATAAGTAGGTAACCATCCCTGTCACTGCGCGCCGGGACATCGCGGCGCACTCGAGAACCGGAGGATCGTTTCGTGGGACGCTGGGAAGGCATTGAAGAGTATATCTGCGTGGTCGAAACGGGTAGTTTCACCGCGGCAGCCGAAGCGATGGGCGTGTCCAAGTCCTACGTCAGCAAGCAGGTCAGCCAGTTGGAGGACCGGCTCGGTGTGCGCCTGCTGCAACGCACCACGCGCCGACTGACCCTGACCGAGAGCGGCAACACCTTCTTCGGCTACTGCAAGGACATGTCGGACCAGTTCGACCGCGCCGAGTCCACCCTGTCGGACATGCAGCAAAGCCCCAAGGGCACGCTGCGCCTCGCGCTCAACAGCCGCTACGGCACCCAGTACATGGCCGGTGCGGTCGCGGAGTACTCGCGCAAGTACCCGGAGCTGGCCGTGGAGGTGCATTCCACCTTCCAGGATGTCGACCTGCTCAGCGGCAGCTACGATCTTACGGTGCGCTACGACCGGCTAGAGGACTCCAGCCTGGTGGCGCGGCGCCTGGGCGGTCACCTGTTGTGCCTGTGCGCCTCGCCGGACTACTGGGAGCAACACGGGCAGCCGCAGAGCCCGGAGGATTTGGCCGACCACAACTGCCTGACCACGCCCGACCGCTTCTGGCTCTTCAACACGCCCGACCGACGTGACATCAACAAGGTCAAGGTAAACGGCAACTGGATCAGCGAGGACGGCGCCAACCTGCTGGCGGCCGCCAAAGCCAGCATCGGCATTGCACAGCTTCCGGAGTTCTATATCGCCGATGCGATCGCCAAGGGCGAACTGGTGAAACTCGAGGACCAGGACTGGAGCCGCTATTACCGCATGTCGTGGGCGGTCTACCCCAACACGCGCCACCTGTCGGCCAAGGTGCGTTTCTTCATCGATTTTCTCGTGATGTACCTGCACGACCTGCAGGATACGATCGAAACCCCCGACGCTTTCCTCAAATAAAAGACGCGGCAAGCCCCGGCAGATTATCCGCTGGGCAAAAACAAAGTAATTACGGGCGGCGACTTCTCTCGCGCATCACGCCCCCATAGAGTAAATCCCGTCAGCCGATCCTGGGCACTCACACCCTGTCGGCCCAACCTGTGCTGCGAGTTTTGCAGGCACACGCCACATCAAGGGAGAGCTTTATGACTGCCACCGCTACCAAGATCCAACCCCAAGACGCGTCCAACGCCGCCCAGTACAGTCTCGGCTCCGAGCGCGCCGAAGCGCTCCTGGAAGCCGCGCGCAACCTCGGCCCCGTGCTCGAATCGCGCCTCGATGCCTGCAACACCGACCGGCGCATCCCCGACGAGACAATCGCCGACTTCCAGGAAGCAGGGTTTTTCAAAATCCTGCAGTCGCGCGAATACGG
>CAYGOX010000026.1:13174-17583 GCA_964351485.1 uncultured Halioglobus sp. | reverse complement strand
CCCCCAGGTGTTCTACTCGGTGCTGATGGAAATCGCGAAGACCTGCATGTCCTCGGCCTGGGTCCTGGGCGTGATCGGCGTACACAACTGGCAGATGAACCTGTTCGATGACCCCGCATCGGAGGAAGTGTGGGGCGACGACCCCACCGTGCTGATTTCTTCGTCCTATGCACCGGTAGGTCAGGTGACCAATGTCGACGGCGGCTTCCGCCTGAGCGGTCGCTGGAGTTTCTCCAGTGGCTGCGAACACTGCGACTGGGTTTTCCTCGGCGCGGTGGTACCGACCGAGGAAGCGCCGTGGGATATGCTCAACTACCGCACGTTCCTGCTGCCCAAGTCGGACTACAAGATCGTCGACAACTGGGACGTGGTGGGCCTGCGTGGCACCGGCAGCCACGACATCGTCGTCGACGATGTCTTCGTGCCCGAGCACCGCACGCACAACATGCTGTCTGACGACGGCGGTCGCAAATTCATGCACAAGCCGCCGCTTTACCGGCTGCCCTTCATGCAGGTCTTCGCGCGGGCGGTCTCGACCCCCAGCCTGGGCGCACTGGAAGGCGCGCTGGACAAGTATATCGACGTCGCCAAGACCCGTCTGGCCGGCGCAATCATGATGAAAGATGATCCCAACGCACGCCGGCTGGCGGCAGAGGTCGACACCTCCATCGGCAGCATGAAAGATACCCTGTACAACAATTTCGACGCGCTGATGGATTGCGCGCGCGCAAAACAGGTTGCCACGATTCACGATCGTGCGCGCTATCGCCTGAACACCTCGGTCGTGGCCGACCGCTGCGTCGCACTGTCGTCTGCCATGCTCAAGGCCGCCGGCTCAACCGGCATCCGGCACGGCGGCGCGCTGTTGCGCCAGCACCAGGACATCCTTGCAAGCCAGGCGCATATCGCGAACATATCCGACCCGTTTGCTGTCAACCTCGGCGGCATTCTATTCGGCGAGGAATCCGTCGATCCCAGCGTCTAGGGACATCCACTTCACTTCCCGCAAACGGAGATTCCAATGAGTAATGTACAACCCCTGAAACAGGGGGACTTTGCCGCGTGCCCGAACGGACAGCGCATTCACTACATCGACGAGGGCGAAGGGCCCGTGGTGCTGTTCCTCCACGGTTCCGGGCCCGGCGCCAGCGGGCACAGCAACTTCAAGGGCAACTACCCGACGTGGGTCGCGGCGGGCTATCGCTGCATCGTTCCCGACCTGGTCGGCTTCGGCTACTCGGACAAACCGGAGGACGTCAACTACGCGCTCGATTTCTTCGTGGAGTGTGTCAAACAGACACTGGACGTGATCGGGGTCGAGCGCTGCTCCATCGTGGGCAATTCACTGGGCGGGGCCGTGGCCATCGGCCTGGCGCTCAAGCACCCCGAGCTGGTGAAAAAACTGATCCTGATGGCGCCGGGCGGCATGAGCCCGCGCGAGGAATACCTGGTGATGCCGGGTATGCAGAAAATGTTTGAGATCTACCTGTCAGAGGGACCGACCGACACCGCCGCCCTGCGCGAGATGTTCGAGTTTGGACTGGTCTACAATCCGGCGCATGTCGACGAGCAGCTGCTCGGCGAACGCCTGCAGATTCTCGAGCTGATGAATTCCCAGGTGATGTTGACGATGGACATCCCCAATCTCGCCGAGCGCCTGCCCGAACTGAAATGTCCGGTACTGGCCTTCTGGGGTGCCAACGACAAGATGATGCCCGACAGTGGACTCCTGGCGCTGATGCACCATTGCGCCAACATGAAAACCCTGGTGCTGTCCGAATGCGGCCACTGGGCGATGGTGGAACACGAGGCACTGTTCAACGCCGAGTGCCTCGCGTTCCTCGATAGCGATCAGGCCTTGTCTGCGGCCTGATCCCACTCCACTTCGCGATAGACAGGGTTGTCCGCGCCGGCAATCCTGCCGAACATATCCGTGAGGTAATTTTCAAACGGGTGCGTGAAAATCCAGAAACGGTTTTCGCGCACTGCGTTGAATACAATTTCCGCCGCCTCGTCCGGCGTTTTGAAATCCGGCGTACCCGCCAACATGTGATCCTTGGCCTCGACCACTTCGCTGCTCGGTTCAATACCCATGAGCGAATCGCTGATGGAGCTCAGGACCGGACCGGGACACAACAACGACACACCGATCGGCGCCTCGCGCGCCGCCAGATCAAACGCCAGACACTCCGATATGCCGCGCACGGCCATCTTGGTCGCGGTGTACTGGGCCATCCCCGGGGCGGAGACCAGGCTGCCAACGCTGCCGGTGTTTACAATGTGTGACGGCGAGGACTTTTCCAGCATGTGCGGCAGGAAAGTGTTGATCCCGTTGAGCACGCCGATCACATTCACGCCGAGGATGGTTTGCCAATCGTCGGTGGAATGCGACCAGGTTTCGCCCACGCGGAGGATACCGGCGTTGTTGAACAACAGGTCCGGTGTGCCCAGCTCACTGATACAGCGCTCCCCGAAGGCGGCCATGGCCGATGCGTCGGCCACGTCCAGCGCCTGCACGATGATCGTCCCGCCCTCCTTTTCGATTTCCGCTTGCAGGGCCGCCAGCCGACCCTCGTGAACATCCACCGCGGCAACACGCATACCCTGCGAAGCCGCGTGGCGCACGAGCGCCCGCCCAATACCGCTGCCCGCGCCGGTGACTACGGCGGTTTTTCCGTTGAACTGGTCCATACGTATTCTCTATCCTCCAGAGGTTTTTTTCAGTCTTCAGGCGGCCACTCTAGCGGTGCCAACTGCCCGGAGAAAGCCGCCAGATGGAACCAATTTGTCCACGGAGGCGGCGTAATCGCTCCTTTTGGCCGCCATTTGCTCCGGATATTTCGCTATTGGCCCCGCTATTGCGCGTTGTCTATGGACAGTCAATTCGCTCCGGCACGGTTTTTCACGCCTGCCGGTAACCGCTACAGTCTCGTTGTCACCCTGACCCAGCGTGCATCACCGCCGGTGCGTGGCGCACGACTCCAACACAAGAACAATTCGAGGAACCGGTATGAACCAGCACTACCTCACCCCCGCAACTGCACTCTCCCTGGTCCTGGCACTCGGTGTGCCATCGACCACCGCCCTCGCTGCCGAGAGCTTCGTGCTTGAGCATGTCGTGGTGACCGCCCGCAAGCGCGAAGAAAACCTGCAGGAAACCCCCATCGCGATCACCGCGATTTCCGGCGACATGATCGAAGAAACCAACATGATCAATGTCTCGGACATCGAACAGCGCACACCCAACCTCGCAGTGCGCTCCTCCGACAATGGCGTCAGCAGTGCGCTGCAGGCCTACATGCGTGGCGTGGGCCAGTTCGACTTCGCCCTGACCGTGGATCCGGGTGTCGGCATGTACGTCGACGGTGTCTACCTCGCGCGCACCATCGGAGCCAATTTCCAGCTCTCTGACATCGAGCAGATCCAGTTGCTGCGTGGCCCCCAGGGCACCCTGTTTGGCAAGAACACCATCGGCGGTGCCATCAACGTCACCACGCGCCGGCCCTCGGGCGACACAGCTTTCCGCGGCGGATTCGTCGGCGGTGAGGACAGGTACATGTCCCTGGATGGTTACGCGGAGTTCCCGCTGACCGACAACCTGGCCGGCAGCGTGGCATTTTTGGGCAAGAAGTCCGACGGGTGGCAGAAACGTGACCGGGGAGACGACGCGGGCAACGACAACACCTTCGCGATACGTGGGCACCTGGACTGGGATCCGAGCGAGAGCTGGAACTCGCATTTTGTTGCGGACTACACGATGATCGACCAGAACGTCTATCCGCAGGTGCTGGCCGCGTTCAATCCGGATGCGGTGATCGCCTCATCCTACATCAACGCGGTAGTCACACCGGCGGGTAAAACCTGCTGCGAGCCGCACCTGGATGACATCGACAGGAGCAGCGCGCTGAACGCGCTGGACAAGGATCAGAACGATACCTGGGGCATCAGCTGGACCAACACCTGGGACAACGACGACCTGATTCTCAAATCCATCACCGGCTATCGCCACATGGAGACCGAATCCTACCGCGATGCCGATAACTCCGAGTTCGACTACTTCTAGGTGGGCTCGGCCTTCGATATCACGCAGTTCAGCCAGGAATTCCTGCTCAACAACGCCTCCGGCAGTAACTTCGACTGGCTGGTCGGAGTCTACTACCTCTACGAGGATGGCGATCACCTGAGTGACGTGACCGTGGGCGGCGGCCTGTTTGAGGCCATCGGCGTGGTGCCGCTCGACTTCACCCTGGGCTATGACCGGACCCAGGAAACCGACAGTTACGCCGCGTTTTTCAACGTGACATGGCACCTGGAAAACGACCTGCGGCTCAACCTGGCGGCGCGCTATACCTACGAAGAGAAGAAACTCGACATGTTCACCCTCAAGGCGGCCAGCCAGACGCCGGTCC
>CAYGOX010000026.1:0-13164 GCA_964351485.1 uncultured Halioglobus sp. | reverse complement strand
GGACCTCGACGACACGCTCCTGATCCAGGCCGGGGAGCGCCGCTGGGCCTTCCACCGCGACCTGGTGGGCTCGGTCACCGCGCTCACCGACGGCGCGGGCCAAGTGGCCGCGCGCTACACCTACGAAGAGAAAAAGCTCGATATGTTTACGCTCAAGCGGGCCAGCCAGACGCCGGTCCTGCTGCCCGGCCCGACGGACAGCGATGTCTGCTCCGACGTGGTCGCCTCAGGTAACGGTTCCATCGTGACCTGCGAGGAGGACTGGGAAGAATTCTCGCCCCGGGTCGGGATCGACTACGCCATCTCCGACGACATCCTGACCTACGCGAGCATCTCCGGTGGCTTCCGCAGCGGTATCTATAACGGCAGGCCGACCGCGACCAACCAGGTCTCCGTGGCCGACCCGGAAACGCTCATCAGCTACGAAATCGGCGTGAAGTCCCAGTTCTGGGACAACCGCACCCAGGTCAACGCCGCGGTGTTCTACAACGAGTACGACGACCGCCAGTTCCTGGTCAACCGGCCCTCGGGCTCGGCCCAGAACGCGCTGGCGCTGGTGGTGGATAATGCCGCTGACTCGACACTCTGGGGTGTCGAGCTGGAATTCACGGTCCTGCCCTTCGCCGGCTTCACCCTGACCGGCGGCGTGGCCTATATCGAACCGGAGTACAAGGAGTTTGAATCGCTCAACCGCGCCACCGGCGAGCTGGAAGATCTGAGTGACCGTCCCTTCTCCAACGTGCCCGAGTGGACAGCAAACCTGCTGGCCCAGTACGAACACGAGATTGAAGGCGGCGGCACAATGCGCTGGCGCGCCGACATGGCCTACAAGGGTGATGTCTTCTACACCGACGACGAGGCCAGCGCGAGTTTCGATACGCTCCACGCCGACGACTACACCATTTACAACGCCGGTATCTCCTATCTGACCACCGACGGAAAATGGGAATTCGGCGTGTTTGGTCGCAACCTCAGCGACAAGCGCGAAATTCGCGGCGGCTTCGGCGTGGACGCCTTCGGCACCACCACGGTGAGCTTCACCGAGCCGCGCCGTTACTTCTTCAGCATCAAGTACAAGAGCTGAGAGCACCGTCAATGACCGCACAGGAAACAACCCAGGCAACAGCGCCGACGCAGGACAGCGTCTTCGACCGCGTGCGCATGGGCTACATGGTAATCAACTCCGACAAGCTCGATGAGTGGAAACGGTTTCTGCTCGACGGCATCGGCCTGGCGCTGGTCGAGGAATCCGGCAACCACCTGGCGTTTCGCATGGACGCGCACGCCAGGCGCATCCTGGTCCAGCGCAGCAGCGAAGAGGATATCGGCGCGATCGGCTGGCAGCTTGCCGACGAGGACGCCCTGCACAGGGTGCTGCAGCGTCTCGAGGCGCACAACGTGGCGGTCACCCGCCACGACGGCGCCGAAGCGACTGAACGCGGGGTAACGGCTTTCCACCGGTTCACCGGCCCCAAGGGGCTGCTGGTGGAACTGTTCACCGAACCGCTGGTAGAGGCCGCCGCGCCCGACATGCTGTGCAGCGGTTTCATCACCGCCGGGGCGGGGATGGGCCACATCTCGCTCATGTCGCGGGAGCCGGCGCGCTCCGTCGACTTCTGGCAAACCCTGTTTGACGCGCGTGTCAGCGACACCATCGAACTGGGCGGAGGCCGCCGCAAGGCACTGGCTGTGACCTTCCTGCGCATCAATCCCCGTCACCACTCCATTGCCATCGCCGCGACCAACGGCATAGGGATCGACATGTTCAGGACGCGCATCCAGCACGTGAACCTGGAAGCGCGGACACTCGATGACATGATGGCGGCCTTCGCGCGCTGCCGCGAAATGGGCTTCAAGGTCGCGCGCAACATCGGTCAGCACCCCAACGACCTAGAGCTGTCCTTCTACGTGCGCACGCCCTCCGGGTTCGACCTGGAAATCGGCTGGAACGCGCTGACCGTGGATGAGGAGACCTGGGAACACGGCCGTTCCTACGATGTGATGAGCACCTGGGGGCACGAAGTACCCGGCCTGCTAGGATCCGAGGTTGAGTTTTCCCACCTGGTCAACGCGGTAAAATCGCTCACGCGAAAAGAATATTTCCCCTGGTAAGCCGGGCCGGCTTCCGACTTATTAACCAACGGCGGGCGCGGACAGCGATAGATCGCTGTGCTAGAGTGACGCGAAATACCAGCGCGTCACGCAAATCATGCCCAAAGCCCAGATCAAAGCCCCCTCCCGGTATCGTCGAGGCACCGCCGGCTTCGATTGGTCGAACTACAACCCGGGCGACTTTTTCGACGAAACGATCAGCTCCCCGGGCAATGCCCGCATGGTGGCGCGCAGCCTCGTGTCGCACATGCAGAAGCTGTCGCTCAAGCGCATCCAGTCGATCCAGCAGGCCGCCGATGTCGCCATCTCCCAGATGGGCATCAGCTTCACCGTATACAGTGAAGGCGAGAATATCGACCGCGCGTGGCCGATGGATGTTATTCCCCGCATCATCTCAAAAGCGGAGTGGGAACAGCAGGAGCGCGGGCTGATTCAGCGCCTGCAGGCGCTGAACCTGTTTATCGACGACCTGTACAACAAGCAGAAGGTCCTCAAGGACAAGATTATCCCGAGCGAGCTGGTCCTGAGCTCGCGCAACTTCTTCAAGCCCTGCATCGGTGCAAAACCCCGGTACGGCGTCTGGGCCCATGTCTGTGGCACCGATCTGGTCAGGGGCGGCGACGGCACGCTGTACGTCCTGGAGGACAATCTGAGGGTGCCCTCGGGCGTGTCCTACATGCTCGAGAACCGCGCCGTTACCAAGCGCGTCCTGCCGCAGCTGTTCGACAAGTACTCGATCGCGCCGGTATCGGAATACCCTTCGCGCCTGTTTGAAATGCTCGCGTCACTGTCCCCGCGTCGGGTCAAGCGGCCGGAAATCGTGGTGCTGACGCCGGGCATCTACAACTCGGCCTACTTCGAGCACGCCTACCTCGCCCAGCGCATGGGCGCGGAGCTGGTTGAAGGCGCCGACCTGGTGGTCCAGAAGGACGACAAGGTGTACATGCGCACCGTGCGCGGCCTCGAGCAGGTGGACGTGATCTACCGGCGCATCAACGACGACTTCATGGATCCGGAGGTGTTCGAGCCCTCCTCCCTGCTGGGCACGCCGGGCCTGTTCCGCGCCTGGCGCAAGGGCAACGTGGGCATCGCCAACGCGCCCGGTTCCGGCGTGGCCGACGACAAACTGGTCTACACCTTCGTCCCCGACATCATCAAGTACTACCTGGACCAGGACCCGATCATCCCAAACGTGCCGTCATACCTCTGCATGGATCCCAAGCAGCGCCAGTATGTGCTGGACAACCTCGACAAGCTCGTGGTGAAGCCGGCGAACGAGTCCGGCGGCTACGGCATCATGGTCGGCCCCCAGGCCACCAAGGCAGAGCGCGAGAAGTGTGCCGCGCTGATCAAGAAAAACCCGCGCAAGTGCATGGCGCAGCGCACGCTGGCCCTCTCGACCGGCGCGACGCTGTGCGATGGCAACATTGAACCGAGGCATATGGACCTGCGCCCCTTCATCCTGCAGGGCAAGGACAGCTACGTGACCGCCGGCGGTCTGTCGCGCGTCGCCCTGCGCAAGGGTTCGCTGGTGGTCAACTCCTCCCAGGGTGGTGGTAGCAAGGACACCTGGATCGTCGACATGGACAACCGCTAATGCTGTCGCGCGTCGCTGAAAGAACCTACTGGCTGGCCCGCTACCTCGAGCGGACCGAGGTCACCGCCCGCCTGTTGCTGGTGCGCCACCTGGCGAGCCTGGACCTGCCGCGCGAAGCGCAACCGCAGTGGTCTTCGCTGCTGGATGTGCTGAGCGTACGGCAGCAGTTCGAAGCCCTGCCGGGCAAGGACACCGAAGACAACGTCGTGCGCTTCCTGTTCATCGACCGGGACAACCCCTCGTCCATTATCAGCTCGCTGACGGGCGTGCGCGAAAACATGCGCACGACGCGCGAGGTACTGCCTAGCGAAGCCTGGGAGCAGGCCAACAGCCTCTACCTGAGCGTGGCGCGGCGCTCTTCCAAAGGCCTGCCGCGCAGCATGCGGCACAATGTGTTGAACGGCATCATCCGGGCCTGCCAGCAGATTACCGGCATGCTCTCGGGCACGATGAGCCACGACACCGCCTACCAGTTCCTGAAAATAGGCCGGATGCTGGAGCGGGTAGATATGTGCTCCCGTTTTCTCGACGTGGGCACCGAAGAGCTCCTCTCCGGTGGCCAGCAGTACCTGCCCTACCAGAACGTGCTCTGGATCAGCGTGCTGGAATCGCTCAGCGCCCACCAGATGTATCGCCTGAGCATGCAGTCCAACGTCAACCCGGTCGAGGTTATCCGCTTTCTGGTCAAGGACGAGAATTTCCCCCGCGCACTGGCGTTCAGCGTCAACGAGCTGCAGGTGAGCATGGCGCGCCTGCCCTCTCCCGCCGAGGCTCTCAAGCCGGTGAAAACCGCCGGGCGCCGGCTGGAACGCTATCGCCTGGGCAAATCTTCCGATGAACAGGCGCCCGACACGCTGCACCGGTTCCTCGACGAGGTGCAGCGGGATATGCAGAAAGTCCACACCGCCATCGATCGGACCTGGTTCCACCCCGAGTTGTAAACGTGCGCCGACTGACCTGCGATTGTGGACAGCCCGTCTATTTCGAGCACCAGCAGTGTTTCAGCTGTAACCGCCTGCTGGGATTCGAACCGCTGCTCCGCGAACTGCTCTGCGTCACGCCGCAGGCCGACAACTCGCTGGTCACGGCCGATGGACGCACCTTCGTACTCTGCGCCAACCGGCGCGAATATGGCGTGTGCAACGGGCTAGTTCCGCTGACACCGGACACGGACGCCGACCGCCTCTGTTTCTCATGCGGCCTGAACCGCACCGTGCCCTACACCGCCCGGCCGGAAAATATCGTGCGCTGGCGCAAGATGGAGATCGCCAAGCGCAGAATGCTCGCCGGGCTCGGCCAGCTGGGCCTGACCGACCTCGAGGCCGGAGAGCATACCGCACACCTCCGGTTTGATTTTGTCGAGGACAAGCGCAGCCACCCGGAAGTCGAGAAGGCCTTTGTCAGCACCGGGCACTTTGATGGACTTATTACGATCAACCTGCTGGAGGCCGAAGCCACCGAGCGGCTCGATCAGCAGGAAAGCCTCGGCGAAGCTTACCGCACCCTCTTGGGCCACTTCCGACATGAGGTGGGCCACTTCTTCTACCGGCGCCTGGCCACCGACCAGGACGCTTTCCAGGCCCTGTTCGGCGACCCGCAAAGCGATTACGCCGAGGCCACACAGCGGCACTACGACGAGGGCCCACCCGAGCACTGGGAGCAGGACTACATCAGCGCGTACGCGTCGAGCCATCCGCTGGAGGACTGGGCGGAGTGTTTCGCCCACCTGATGCACATGGAAGATACGCTCGAGACCGCGGTCACCAATGGCCTGGTCGATACCGGTGAACTGCCGGCCAGTTTCGAGGAGCGGCTGGCGCTCTGGCGCGGTTTTTCAACAGCGCTGAACCAGGCCACGCGCAGTCTCGGTCTGGGTGACGCCTACCCCTTCGTAATTCACGAGCATGTCGCGCAGAAACTGCGCTTTGTCGAGGACTGTATCGCGACCTTCGTCGCTAGTCGCCCGTGGACTTGAGCTCCGGCGGCACGGCGGCAACCAGTTTGGTCGTGCGCTCCTCCCAGTGGAAGCGCGGCAGGTTCATGAACGCGACCTTGAGTGCGTCGTTCCACGCCCGGTTCAGCGTCAGCAGATAACTGTCTTCGCCCGAGAGAGACACCCGGTGAGCGGCAGCCAGGCTGTCCCTGTCGTAGACCAGGATTTCAATAGGCGGCCCCACGGTGGCATTCGCCCGCAGGGTGGAATCCATCGAGACGAGCGCGCAGCGGGCCGCGTCCTCCAGGTTCGTCTCCAGGGTGAGAATGCGGTCGAGAATCGGCTTGCCGTACTTGCTCTCGCCGATCTGCAGGTAAGGCGTGGCCTCCGAGTAGGAGATGTGGTTGCCCGCCGGGTAGACCAGGTAGACGGCCGGGGCAGACCCCTTGATCTGGCCGCCGACAATAAACGAGGCCGACACGTCGATATCCGACTCGCCGGTAGCCTCATCGACCTCGCGCTGCTGCTGGCGACTGATCTTGCCCACGTAGGTGGCGACCTCGGTCATTTTCCGGCAGGTCCGCAATGAGGTCTCGCTCTTGCCCTCGAGGTCGGACTCGATCTGGCTGATCACGGACTGCGTTGTGGCCAGGTTACCGGCGCTGAGCAGGACGATCAGGCGATCGCCATCCAGCTCGTAGCTGTGCATCTTGCTGTAGGTAGAGAGCACGTCCGGCCCGGCATTGGTGCGCGAATCCGAACAGAAAACCAGGCCATCGTTAGTGGCAATAGCGACGCAGTAGGTCATGCAGTGTCAATCTCCGGGTGGGTCGGGACAACTGGAACAGGCTGAACAACCGTCCAACCGCCCTGCCCTTTATCGGGATAATAGAGCAACCCCGCGCCGAGAGCCACGGGTTGCATTTGAGGCCGGCTTTGTCTAGTCGAAACAGGAAAAACCCTAGTTTGTGTGTTGCTTATCGGACCCCGGCCCCGATGGTCCCATCGGTGCGACCGGCGCCTGACCCTCGGCCAGTTCATGCTTCGTCCGGGGATCCATCTCAAAGGCAACAGGCGCCGTCTCGGTAACGGCGACCTCAAAGGGTACCTGGGCCTCCAGCGCGATGGTCCGCGGCGTGCGCAACTGCACCGCGAGATACACCACAAACAGCGCGCAGATGGCGCTGAAGCTCCAGAACAGCGCGGTGGCGTTGAACTGCGTCATCAGCGGCCCCAGCAGCAGGGGCGCTGCGACCGCGCCGAGCGCATTGAGCAGCAGTACCGATGTGCCAATGGCGACAAATTCGCGGCCCTCACTGACGTCCGCCGCGGTGGCCAGCGACATGGCGTAGAGCGGCATGACCGTTGCACCGAACAGACAGACTGCAGCGAGGAACCAGGGCTGGGCCGTGCTCAGGGCAACCGCGAGCGAGGCCAGCGCTCCGCACAGTGCGAGCATTAAAAGAACCCAGCGCCGGTCGACCCGGTCGGACAACCAGCCCACGGGATACTGCGCCAGCGCCCCCCCCGCAATCGCCAGACTCATGAACACGGTGACATCCATCTGCGTTTCCATGTACCGGCGGGCAAACACCGCGCCCAGCGACCAAAAACTGCCCACCACGAGGCCCGACAACAGGGCCCCGGCGAAGGCCGAGCGCGAGCGTGAATACAGCAGGGTAAATCCCACCCGGGGCGACTCCACCGGCTCGGGCTGCATGCGTCGCGTCATACTCACCGGCAGGATCGCCAGGGCCATGCACAGCGCGGCCACGGTAAACGGCACGGAACTGCTGACGGGCCCGACGTTGATCATGAACTGGCCGGCTGTCATCGCCGCCAGCGTAATGAAGGTGTAGACCGACAGCACCTTGCCGCGCGACGCGGCATCGGCCTGGCTGTTCAACCAGCTCTCGATCACCGAGTAAAACCCACAGATGCCGACGCCGGTCATAAAGCGCAGCAACAGCCAGGCCTGCCAGTAGCCCACCAGGTCCAGAGCCAGGATCGCCGTCAACAACAGACCGGTCATCACGGAGAATGCGCGGATGTGTCCGATGCGCCCGACCAGCCGCGGCACCGTCAGGCAGCCCGCGACAAACCCCAGGAAATAGGCCGAGGCGCTCACGCCTATCAGGAACGATGAAATACCCAGGCTCTCTGCACGCAGCGGCAGCAGGGTCAGCTGCATGCCGTGCCCCACGAGCAGCAGCGCCGTCGAAAACAGCAGAGAGGTAACGCCCAGTAGTACTTTCATCGCAACCTGGTGATCACTTGAACAACGCGGTGGCCCCGATCACTCGTTATCCCACCTGCAGCAACTGGACGTGGTCCTCCAGGCGTGTGGAATACAGCACGGTGCCCTTGACGATCTGCACGGCCAGCGGCTCCTCGGCGGCAGTGTCGGCCAGGACAATCTCCCAGCGCGCCGACGGATCACCGGTCGGTCGCAGCCGGGCTCGAGGATTCACGCCCTGCACGACCGCCTCCAGTGCTGAAGGATCGTCTTCACTGTACAAAGGATACCAGCCCAGCGGGCGTGTTTCCCGTGTTGCGGGCGATTCGTGCATGACCAGGCAGGCGCCTGAGGCATCATTGCGCACCTCGACATTGAAATATTCCTGCGGCGCGAACGCAGGGTGCAGGCGCAACACCTCCACGATCGCGTCGATCCCGTCGCCCTGCACCCCGAGACTCCGGGCAAGTCGTTCACTGGTCACCCAGCCCGCGCCGGTGAGCTGGAACCGCGCGATATCGGCAGCGGCCGCCTCGCCGAAACGCTGCTGCGCCGCCAGGCCAAGACTGCCCACGAGCAGGTGCACCTGGACCGCGAGTTCCCGGCAGATGGTGAGCAGCGCCGGGTGAGAGAAATATTCCAGCTGCAGTTGCTCGACCAGCGGCCCGTCGTAATAGTCCCAGCCGCCCGTACCTTCAGGTTCATCACGCGGCACCTCCACCTTCGCCAGTTCGGTAGCCGCCATCTCGTGGGTGATATCGCGCTCCTGCACGGGATCGGCATCGGGATTAACGAAAACGCGCCAGTGGCAGTGGGGATCGCGATCGACCGGGACCCGGGGCGGACGGTGTATCGGCCGCACCTGCGCGCGGGCATTGGTGGCCACGGCGGTTGCGTCGAAGGTCGGATCCTCGATGTCGTGGCACATGGTCTTGACCGCCGCCTCACCGCGTGGCTCTGTTTCCAGCAGCGGTCCGCAGCTGGGCAACCAGAATTCGCCGGATTCCTCGCCCGTCATTTTAAAATGCACATCGAAGTACTGGTGACTGAAACCGCACTCCAGTTGCAGCCCCTTCAGAATCGTCTCGACGTCGGAATCGCCGCGCAACCGCATGGCGCGCTGCATACGCCGGGTATAGACCGGGCTGGCTGCCATCCAGTTATCTATCGCCACATTCTTGTAGTGTTCAGGGCCGTGATTCATGTCCAGGGCAGCGTAGCCCGCGCGACTGTTCATTTGCGCGGATAGCATGTATTCGCGACCCAGGCGGGCCAGTGTGGCGCGATCGAGCGCGCGCATTGCATCAGTTGACATAGGTAGAAATCTCCACAGCATCCTTGACGTTAGTGTACTCGATCGTCGCCGGACGATTTTCCGACTGGTAGTGTCCGCAATTGCGCACGTAATCGAGGTAAGGTTGGGCACCGAAGATCTCGCCGACATTGTCGGCGACCACCACGGTCCCGCTGCGCACGAGGCCACGCGCCCGCGGCCCGTAGCTGGCGGCAAGCATGATCGCGGAGTAACCGCAGTAGGCGCCCAGTTCAAGCACCCGCGGCGCCTCGGGCAACCGCGCCGCGAGTTCCTCGATGAGCGGACCCTTGTCCGGCCCGACGCTCATCAGCCAGCGCCGCGTGCGCGCAAACGTATCCAGCGTTGCCAGTACCGAGCGGGGATCGCCGGCGGTTGCCTCTTCGCGGACAAAGCGCGCTGCCATGACGGGCCGCGACGGGTTGCCTCGCAGTGTGTCGTAGATTCCCAGGGCGAAATTTTTCAGGGTAAAGCCCAGCGAACCGGGAAGAAAGAAGCGCCAGACTTTCATGGTGTCTCTCCGCGTTAGGCGATGGCGGCGACGGCCTCCGCCGCTGTCCGGGTGGCCTTGACGATCAGGCCCAGCCCCGTGCTGTCACCGATCGACTGTACAGTAACACCCCGGGCGACCAGTTCGTCGGCAAATCGTGTGTCGGCCACCGGTGTGCCTGCCACGATCACGGTATCTGCTCGCACCTGGCGGCGCA
This sequence comes from uncultured Halioglobus sp., assembly GCA_964351485.1. Classification (GTDB taxonomy): domain Bacteria; phylum Pseudomonadota; class Gammaproteobacteria; order Pseudomonadales; family Halieaceae; genus Marimicrobium. The sequence continues at coordinate 3,267 of CAYGOX010000026.1, read as the reverse complement.
CCCCGCTGGCCTCGATCTCGACTGCCTGCCCGGTGATCGCTTCAATATTGACACAGGTGTTGACCGTGACACGCAGGCGGTCGAGCCTGTCCATGTGTTCGCTGCGGCGTTTCTTGCCCACTTCTGGAATCAACTTCTTGCCGGTCTCCAACAGGTGCACCCGGCGACCGCGATGGGCCAGGAATTCGGCCAGTTCTACCGCGGCCAGATCGCTCCCGATAATGACCACCTCACGTCCGATCGGCATCCAGAGCCGACTCGCGCGGCGCAGTAACGCAGGTGTCATGATTCGCTGCGCCAGCGGCATCACCCAGCCGACGAGGTTGCGCTGCCAGGAGTTGAGTCTGAACGCTTCATCCGGGGTCAGCTCGCCGGCGACGATCTGCCGCATAAGCGCACCGGTCAACACGTGAGCCTGTTCCACTCCCTTGATAGGTGGAGTCTCAACGCGCGCGCCTGTGGCCACAATCACGGTATCGGATTGAGCCTGCACAAGCTGTTCAACAGAGACTTTTTCGCCCAGGCGGACATCGATCGGCAATCGCTCGACCTCTGCAATAAGCCAGCGCAAAAATCGTTCATTGTCGGCGTGCACGGTGGATGCGAGCACCAGCGAACCGCCCAGCCGATTCTGGGCTTCGAACAACGTCACGTTGTGTCCTGCCTCGGCCGCCTCGCGCGCGGCGCTGAGCCCGGCTGTACCACCACCGACCACCACGACCTTGCGCCCGCTCGTTGCATTGACCAATTCGCCCTCGCGACCGGAGCGGGGATTGACCGCGCAGCCCAGGTTGTCCTGCATCTGCATGGAATCGATGCAGTTCTCGCAGGAAATACAGCGGCGAATACGCTCGGGCACGCCGCGCGTGACCTTGTCGGGCAGCCAGGGATCGGCCAGCAGCGGGCGAGCCATGGCGATAATGTCCGCCTGCCCGCGTTCGAGGACCTGTTCGCCCACCTCTGGATCGTGGACGCGGCCCACCAGGATGATCGGCACATCCACGACCAGCTTCAACGCCTCGGCCTGGGCAACATTGTGCGCGTAGCCGCTCTCGGTGGGGCTCACCATCATCGTGACCAGCGGATCGGAGATGCCACCGCTCACGCGGAACGCGTCGACGCCAGCCGCCACCAGGTCGCGCGCAATACGCTGGGTGTCGTCAAGCGCTCGCCCACCGGGCATCCGCTCATACCCGGAGATACTGAATACCACCGGAAAGTCGGCGCCCGCCCTGGCCTTGATCTCGCCCATGACCTCCGCGATAAAACGCGTCCGGGTTTCGGCCTTGAAGGCCGAGTAATCGTCGGTGCGCTTGTTGCGCAGTGGCGACAGGAAGGAACCGAGCAGGTTGTAACAGTGCGCGCCGTGCAGCTCCATGCCGTCATAGCCGGCCTCTCGCGCGCGCCGGGCGGCCTCGCCGTACTGCCGGGCGATGACAGGCAGTTCCGAGAGTTCGAGTTCCCGACTGGCCCAACCCCACACCGGGGTCACCGTGACCGAGGGTCCGACCGGTTGCGGCCCCTGGAACAGCGGCGACACGCTTTCCGGGCCGGTGTGACTGATCTGCGGAAAAATTTTCGCACCGTGCGCATGCACGCGATCCGTCAACTCGCGGTGCAGCGCGATGTACTTGTCGTCCCCCAGCGTCATGGAACGATGCATATAGGGATAATCGACATCCACCGTCATCAACTCCGTGATGATCAGGCCGGCGCCGCCACGCGCGCGCTCTTCAAAATGGCGGATCAACCGCTCGTTGGGCGTCTGGTCGTCATTGCAGTAGGCGGTCGTCATCGGCGACATCGCCATCCGGTTCTTCAGCTGCATCGTGCCGATGGCGGTCGGGGCGCTGAGTTGGGGAAAAGAGGTGCGGGCCATCGTTATGACGTTATCTTCTTTTATCTATTGCCGTTGTTTGACGCGTTTCAGGACAAATCGAGTGTCCGCCGCAAAAACGCATCGTTCGAGTCGTACAGCCCCTTGAGCACCTCGGTACCCGCAGCCACAGCCTCGAAACCGTGAAATCCGCCAGGGGCGAGATGAAACTCACAGGGGACACCGGCAGCTTCCAGCCGATCGCGATACACGCCCGCCTCATCAAGGAAAATATCGGCGCCCCCAATCCCGATCCAGGTGTCGGGCAGGCCAGCGAGGCTTTCCCGCCGCGCCGGGACCGAATAGTCGGGTACTGTTGGCTCACCGGCGGGCTGCCCCAGGTAGTGTGCCCAGGCAGCGCGGTTGCTCAGGTTGTTCCAGAGCTTGTGCATGACCGGATCCAGTTCTGTTCGCAGGGCTGTGCGATCATCGAGCATGGGACAGTGCAGGGCCTGGCCCGCAGGCTGCACACCCCCACTATCATGAATACGCTGAACGAGGCTGGCACTGAGGCCGCCCCCTGCACTCTGCCCGGAAATCACGATACGCGCCGGGTCGATACGCAACTGTGCGGCGTTGTCCTGCATCCACTGCCAGACAGTGAAGCAGTCATCCAGTGGTGCCGGGAAGGGATGTTCCGGCGCGAGCCGGTATTCGACAGACGCCACGAGAATACCCAGCTCACGTGCGTAGCGAATACATTCGTTGTCGTTGATGATATTGCTGCCGATGATCATCCCGCCGCCGTGAATCCACAGAAGGGCTGCTTGCGCGGTGCGGTTATCCGGCTCGTACACCCGGACACCGGCGGCGCCCAGCTGATGATCGACAATGCTGACACCCTCTGCCGAGCGCACGCCTTTCTGCCACTTCATCAGCCAGCGCGTGAGGCGCAGCACCCAGGGCTTGTCCATACGCAGGTTCGGTATTCGCCGATAGGCCTTACGCAGTTCGGGGTTGATGCGTTCGAGTTCCATGAATGGGCCACTGCTCGCTGACTGCCTGGGGCCACACAGAGTAGCAGCCGATACGGTGCAGGGGCGAGAAATTTAAGTCTCGCGACGGCCTGGGACTAAGCAAATAAACCCGAGACGTACTCCCGGGCTGACTCGAGCTGTTGCTGGATATCGGGCAGCGGGACCGCCGCCTCGGGCAGGTCATTGTTGAGGGCCGCCGTCTCCACGCGCTGGGCCAGTTCCGCCAGTTCCCTGGCCTGGACGGTTGCCGACATGCCCTTGAGACTGTGCGCGGCCTCGCGCACCTCGATCAGGTCACCGCGATCCAGCTCGCTCTTCAGCCTGGCCAGATCATCTGCGGCGGTTTCGATAAAACGCTCCAGCACCTGTTGACCGAGTGTTCGGTCGCCGGAAAGGTTGTTCAACAGCGCGTCA
>CAYGOX010000025.1:15607-19849 GCA_964351485.1 uncultured Halioglobus sp. | reverse complement strand
GCGGATCGGCGCGTCGATCACCTACTACGGCACGGCTGTAGTGCGCCAGTTCCAGGAGATGGACGTGTTCTGCGCCAATACTGCGCACGGTATCAACAACTCGCGCGACAAGCTGCGCAGCCTGCAGATTCTCAGCCGCCACCATATCGGTATTCCTCGTACGACTTTGTTCCGCGACAAGAAGGACGTGCTGGTCGCCATTGAACGCGTGGTCGGCGATCGTGTGGTCGTCGCCATGCGTCGGGTGGCGCAGGGGCAGGAGTTTCGCAGCAACGTGCACCGCGGCGGCATCGCCGAGCCGGTCGAGCTGAGCGAGGAGTACCGCGAAACCGCGGTCCGCTGCACGCAGATTCTCGGCTTGCAGGTGGCGGGTGTGGACATGCTTGAGGGCAAGGACGGCCCGCAGGTGATGGAGATTAACTCCTCGCCGGGGCTGGAAGGTATCGAAACCTGCACAGGCCTGGACGTGGCCGGTGCGGTGATCGATTACATCGCCGCGCAGGTGGACTTCCCGGAAATCGATGTGCGCCAGCGCCTCACGGTGAGTCGCGGCTACGGCGTCAGCGAAATTTTCATCCCTGAGGGGTCGAAGTTCGTCGGTCAGACCATCACCGAAACGAAGCTGTCCGAAAGCGATATCAACGTGCTGACCCTGTACCGTGGCGCCAAGGTGATCCCCAACCCGCGGTCATCGCGCGAGCTGGAGGCGGGTGACAAGCTGCTCTGTTTCGGCCGCCTGGAGGCGATGCGGTCAATGGTGCCGCCGCGTACACGGCGCCAGCGGCGGCCCGAGGTGCAGGAACTGGACCTGTCCACGGTGCCGCATATCGATCACGAAGACTAGAGCGTGGCCGCCAACTCGGCGGCCGACTCCATCGCGCCTTCGATGTAGGTCACGCCGCGGCAATCGCCGATGGTGTGTGTTTTGAAACCTTCGGTCGCCAGCGCGTCAGATAGCGCTGTATTACCCGTCGCACCCTGCGCCACGATGACCTGCTGCGCCGCCACGCTGCGCTGCTGGCCCCGGGGGTTGGTATAGGACACGCTGTGGTCGCCGATCGCGATGTCCTGCGCGTGGGTAATCAGTGTCACGCCGAGGTGTTCCAGCTCCTCCAGCAGGCGCATGCGGCGCACCAGGTACAGGCCCTTGCCGGCCCGTGCGGAACTTTCGATCACCGTGACCTTGCGCCCGCGCTCGGACAGGAATTCGGCCAGTTCCAGGCCCACCAGCTCGCCGCCGATGATGACCAGGTCCTGCGCCAGCGGCAGCCACACTTTCGAGGCCTGGCGCACGAACGATCCTACGCTGGTCAGCCCGGTCAGTGCGCCGGCCGACACCAGCAGCCGCGTCATTGACGAGGTCTTGGCGGCGACACCCGCGTTCTTTTCCGCCATCACCAGTGCACGCATTTCGTCGCCGCTGAATACGAAGGACTGGTCCGACCCCGGAATCGGCGGCATTTCGCGCAGCGCGCCCGTGGCGACCACGACTTCCTCGATGCCGGCCGCGCGCAGCAGGGCCGGTGTCGCGCGGGTATTGAGCCGCACCTCGACGTTCGAGGCCGCAACCTGGCGTCGCAGCCAGTGCAGCAGTTTTTCATTGGGCGGGTAGGCCAGGCTGGCGAACTGCAGTGTACCGCCCAGGCGTGGTGAGGCTTCAAACAGCGTTACCCTGAAGCCGCGCTCGGACAGGCGCCGCGATACCTCCATACCGGCCGGTCCACCGCCGACAACGCCGATGTGGCGCGGGGCGTCCGTGGCGATCAGTGCGCGCTCGCGCTCGAAGGACACTTCCGGATTCACCGCGCACTTCACATGCTTGAGCACGTAGATCTGGCTGACGCAGCAGTAGCAGTAGACGCAGGGGCGAATCGCCTCGGGCGTCCCGGCAGCCACCTTGTTGGGCAGGTCCGGGTCGGCCAGCATCTTGCGGCCCATGCCGAGGAAATCGTAGTCGCCGCGCTCGATGTGCAGCGACGCGGCCTCGGGCTCGATGCGCCCGACGCAGATGACGGGGATGGCGATGGCTTCGCGAATCCTGGCGGCATTGCCCACCAGGTGGTTGGGAATGTGGGGAATGTTCGATTCGGAGTGCAGGGCGCCGCGGTTGGCGTCGTGGTAGGCCGATGCGGTGATGGCATCGGCGCCCGCCGCCTCAACCAGCCGCGCGGTGGCCATGGCGTCGGCCAGGGTGATCCCTTCCTCGCGGCCGTACTCGCGCGTATCGAGCTTCACCCACAGCGGGTAGTCGTGGCCGACGCGCTCCCGTATGGCGGTGATGACTTCGACGAGAAACCGCGCGCGGTTCTCCAGGCTGCCGCCGTATTCGTCGTCGCGCTGGTTCATGGCCGGCGACAGGAACTCGGACAGGATGTAGCCGTGACCGGCGTGAATCTCGACGCCGTCCAGGCCCGCCGCCTTGGCCCGCGCGGCACTGTCGGCAAATTTTTCAACAATGTGACGGATATCGTCGTGGGTCATCACGTGCAGCTGTACGGGCGGCGTATCGGGGTCGTGGAACGCCTCCATCTCCACTTCCAGCAGACTGTCGCCCAGGTCGCTGTGGCCACCGGGCGGGTAGGACGGCACCCACAGTGGCCGGCCCTCGCGCATGTCCTGCGCGGCGACGAGACCGGCGTGGTGCAGCTGCGCGGCGATTTTGGCACCGTGTTTATGGACGGCGTCCGCCACGGCCTTCAGGCCCGGTATGTGGCGATCCTCGGAGATGGCCACCTGGCGCGGCTGGTTGCCGCCATGCGGCCAGGCGACCCCGGTTACACCCATGATGATGAGGCCCACTCCACCGCGCGCCTGGCGCTCGTGGTAGGCCAGGATACGGTCGCCACAGCTGCCGTCTGCCTCGGCCAGGTTGGCGCCCATTGCCGAGACCACCATGCGATTCTTGAGCGTCATGGAGCCGATCGCCCCGGGTTGGGTCAGTGCGTTGGATGATGCGGTCATGGTCAGAATTCCCTGCGGCAGGCGTGCGTTGTGGCGTGTGCCGGTCTGGCGGCTACGTTGTATCGTAATTGTGGCAGACAAAAAAGGTCGGCGCGGTTTGTAATTTGGTCTACCGGGGCTTTTTTCTGCCGCTGGCAGTACGGGAATTGGCAGCGCCGCGGCGGTGGTTTAGGGTATTGCGCTCGCCGGGCCGCCCGCGGGCGGCTGTATTGAATAATCCGGAGTCTTCATGGCAGAACCTTCACGTATCAAGCCGCCGATGGGCCACGACAACGCCTGGTGGTGGGACATGGCCGCACAGGACAAACTCGGCATCCAGCGCTGCAGCGCGTGCCAGACGCTGCGTCACCCGCCGGTCCCGGCCTGCCCGGACTGCCACTCGTTCGAGTGGGAAGCGGTTGAGGCCTGTGGCCGCGGCACGATCTACAGCTACACCACGCTCACGCACCCCAAATTCCCCGGCTACGACTATCCCCTGGTGATCGTGCTGGTCGACCTGGAGGAGGGCACCCGGATCACCTCGCAGCTGGTCGACTGCGCGCCGGAGAACGTCGCCTTCGGCCAGGCGGTCGAGATGGTGATCCACGAGGATCCAGACGGCTTCAAACTGCCCGTATTTCGCCTGGTGGAGGACGCCTGATGCCGATTTCCCTGAAAAACGAAGCGGCCATCGCCGGAATCGGGCTGACCGAGTTCAGCAAGTCATCGGGCGTCTCCGAACTGAGCCTGGCGGCCCAGTGTGTGCTGCGCGCCTGTGAGGATGCGGGTATCGATCCGTCCGAAATCGATGGACTGGTGAGCTACACGCTCGACTCGTCCGACGAGGTCGAGGTTGCGCGCGCAGTCGGCGCCGGCGATCTTACCCACTTCAGCAAGATCAACTACGGCGGTGGCGCGGCGGTCGGGGTAGTGACCCAGGCGGTCATGGCCGTGGCCACCGGGCAGGCCAGCACCGTGGTCTGTTACCGCGCGCTCAACGGCCGCTCCGGCCAGCGCATGGGGCAGGGGGTGTCGGGCAATATCATCAGCTCCGACCTGATCCACTGGTCGTGGTACATGGCGTACGGCATGCTGATCCCCGGCTCCTGGGTTGCCATGATTGCCCACAAGTATATGGATGCGTACGGCGTCACTCGCGAGGATCTCGGTCGCGTGGCAATCGCGCAGCGCGAGCACGCGCAAAGCAATCCGCGCGCCTTCGGCTACGGCAAGCCGCTGACGATGGAGCAGTACATGGAGTCTCCGCCCATCGCCTATCCGCTGTGCCTGTACGATTTCTGC
>CAYGOX010000025.1:15097-15597 GCA_964351485.1 uncultured Halioglobus sp. | reverse complement strand
GCGACCTGAAGCACAAGCCCGCGGTTATTCGCGGCATCTCGCAGGCGTCGACCCGCGGCCAGGAGCAGATGACAAGCTTTTACCGCGACGATTTGAAGTCGCTGCCGGAAATGGAGCTGGCGGCGCAGCGGGTATACGCCATGTCCGGACTGGGCCCGCAGGATATCGATGCGGCCTGTCTCTACGACGCGTTTACCTGCGAGATCATCATGCAGCTGGAGAGTTTCGGGTTCTGCGGCGTGGGCGAGGGCAAGGACCTGGTGCGCGACGGCGCGCTGGAACGCGGCGGTCGCCTGCCCAACAACACGCACGGCGGGCTGTTGTCAGAAGCCTACATTCACGGCCTGAACAATATCGCCGAGGGCGTGCGCCTGATCCGGGGCACCTCAACCGGACAGCCCGACAAGTCGATCGACCACGTGCTGGTCAGCAGCGGGGTGGGTGTTCCGACAGGCGCGATGATCCTCGGCGCCGACTAGCCCTTCGCGGGGCCAGTATTG
>CAYGOX010000025.1:0-15087 GCA_964351485.1 uncultured Halioglobus sp. | reverse complement strand
TGAAGGTACAATTAAAGGGACAGTTTACCGATCTCAGCACAGGAGCAGCCTCATGGCCGATACACCGTGTTATATCCTTGCCAACTTCGAAGTCCACGACAAGGACGAGTACCGCAAGTACGAGAAGGGATTCTTTCCCATCCTGAAACGCCATAACGGCACGTTCTTCACGTTCGACGATAACGCCACGCATCTCGAGGGTGAGGCCCCGCGCGGTGGTCGTGTGGTGATTTTTTCCTTCCCCTCGGAACAGGCCGCGCTGGACTGGTACAACGACCCGGATTACCAGGCGCTGTCAGAGTTTCGTCGCGCCGGCACCAGCCTGCAATTCATCACCCTCGTTCACGGGCTGCCACCGCGCGACTGATCTCGTCCAGTACCGGGTAGTAGTCATTGATCCTGATGGGTTTGGTGAGCCGCCCGTCCATGCCCGCCGTGGCACAGGCCTCATTGTTTTCTGCCAGCACATGGGCGGTCAGCGCGTAGATAGCCATGGGCTGCCTGCCCTGCTGGGCCTCCCAGTGGCGGATCGTTCGCGTGGCTTCGAAGCCGTCCATCACCGGCATCTCGCAGTCCATCAGCACAAGATCGTACTGGTGCCCCTGTTCACAGAGCCGTTCGACCGCCTCGCGACCATCGTTGACGACGTCTGTTGCAACGCCGAGCTGTTCGAGCTGGGTGACCGTCAGGAACTGGTTGACGGGGTTGTCCTCCACCAATAGCACCTGGATACCCGGGTACTGGTTTTCCTCCCCGTCCGACGCTAACGAGGTGTCGCCCGACGACTCTACCTCCAGCGGTACCGTGAAATAGAAGGTGCTGCCACGCCCCTCGACACTTTCCACGCCGATCATGCCGCCCAGTGAGGCCACGATGTGCTTGCTGATCGCCAGTCCGAGGCCCGTTCCACCGTAACGCCGGGTCATGGTGGCATCTGCCTGCATGAACGGATCGAAGATGCGATCCAGCTCGGTCGTTGGTACACCAACGCCCGTGTCGATCACAGAAAAGCGCAGTTGGCGGTTGGTGCCTTCCTCTGCCTGTTTTGTCACCGTAACCTCGATCGAGCCCGAGGAGGTGAATTTCATCGCATTGCCCAGCAGGTTGTTCAGTACCTGCTGCAGCCTGTCCTTGTCGGAGCGATACAGGCCCGTCGCCGCCTCGTCGACATTGACACTGAGCTTGACCGCGTCCGGCTTCTTGGTGAAAAAGGGTGTGATGACCGAGTGAAGCCAGTCTTCCAGTTCAAAGGTTGCCGGCGTGAAATCGATATCGCCATTGAAGATGCGGGTGTAATCCAGAACATCGTTGACGATACTCAACAGTGAACTGCCGGACTCGCGCAGTGCGTGCAGGTATTCCGATTGCTGGCTGGTCAGCGAGGTGTTTTCGAGCAACTCCGCCATGCCCAGCACGCCGTTCAACGGCGTGCGGATTTCGTGCGACATACAGGCCAGGAATACAGTTTTCGCCTGGTCTGCACTCTCGGCCTGCAGCTTGGCGGCTTCCAGTGCCCGGGTGCGTTCGGCCACGCGTTCCTCGAGGGCGCGGTTGAGCGCTTCCAGTGCAACGGTGTTTTCGGTGCTTTCGATCTCGGCCGCGATGCGTCCGGCGAAGAGGTTGAAAATACTTGCCACCCGTTCCGGATCCGGCACCGGGCGTTTGTACATGGCGACGATCAGCCCGAAGGTCTGACCGTCGCTGCGGTTGAGCGGCGCGCCGTAGTATCCGTCGATGCCCATGTCCGCCAGCATCTTGTCGTTGGGAAATGCGGCCTGAATGCCCGTGCGATACAGGCCGGCGTCTTCGCAGCTAACCCGTTCACACGGCGTGCCCAGCAGGTCGTAGACGAAGTTGTCGATGCGCTGCTGGTCCTGGTACACGGAAATTGTCCGCGCGCGTGTATTGCCTTCCTCCAGGCGCCCGATAAGTAGAAAATCAGCGTCGACCGCCAGGCTCATCCGCTGCGTAATCGCGTGGAAAAACGCTTCCCCGCGCGTGTTGGAAATGCCATCCATGACTGCCGGAACTACCATGTTTCCCAGATCTCCGCTGAGTAGGCTGTCCACCATGCCCCATTCCTGTTTTTTTTTAGTAATAGGGCGAAAGGTATCATGCGCGCCGGCGGGCTGTCAGTGTTCGCGGGTATCGAGATCCCAAAGAATGCCCTCATCGATCACTGCGTGTTCAATCAGCGCACCGCGCGCGTTGCGCAACAGGTCGCGCGCGCCGGTATCGCCGTCGAGTGTCGCCAGCGCAGGAAAAAATTCGCGTGGAAACAATACCGGGTGGCCGCGTCTACCGCCGTGTGTCGGCGCCTGAATGTGTGAGGCGTCAAAGTGAGTGATCAATAGTTGTGCAGTCGCCGGTTTCAGTCTCGGCATGTCGCCCAGGAACAGCAGCGCGCCGTCCCAGTCGGGAGCAGGGTCGAAACAACGGGCGATCGAGTAGCCCAGGCCGCGTTCAGAATCGTCGACGTACACCGGCTCCACGATCCCGGCAGCGGATTGTCCCAGCAGCGAGTCGATATCCTCTGCATCGCTTGCGCGCAGTGCGACGCGGGTGGGCAGCCCCAGCGCCAGTACGACTGCCAGCGTCTGTTGCAGCAGCGGCCCGTCGCCCGCGTCGAAACGCCGTTTGTCGTCGCCGAACCGTCGACTGAGACCGGCCGCCATAACGACGGCCCCGATGAGCGGTGTCGTGTCTGTCAGGACAACACCAGCGGCAGGTCGCGCAGCCGCTGTCCTGTCGCGGCGAACAGCGCGCTGGCCAGGGCGGGCGCCACGGCGGGCAGCCCGATCTCCCCGATCCCGGTGGGCGCTTCATCGCTGGAGACGATGTGGGTTTCAATCTGCGGCGCCTCGTGCATGCGCAACACCGGTGCGTCGTGGAAGTTGGATTGCTCGACCGCGCCACCGGCAACAGTGATCGGCGCTTTCATAGCGGCGCTGAGCCCGTAAATGACGGCACTTTCGATCTGTGCCGCGACAATGTCAGGGTTGACCACGAGGCCGCAGTCCACGGCGTTCACAACGCGCTCGACGGTGTAGGAATTGCCGTCGACCGAGACCTCGACCACGGCGGCGCAGAATGAATCGAAGGGCTCCACCACGGCGATGCCCTGGAAACGTCCCGGCGCCGGACTGCCCCAGCTAGCTTTCTCGGCAGCCAGCTCAAGTACCTGCGTGTAGCGCGGCGCATTGCCCAGGTGGGCGAGCCGGAAGGCGAGCGGGTCTGCCCCGGCCGCGTGCGCCAGTTCATCGATGAACGATTCCGCCACGAAACAGTTGTGGGAAAATCCGACGGAGCGCCAGAAGCCGACCGGTACTCCGGGGTCGTGCAGGATTTGCTCGATGGCCAGGTGGGGCACGTCGTAGGCGATCTTTGCACCCTCGGCAGTCGTCGGATCTACCGACGCCGCCAGGCCGCTGCCGAAGCGGCCAATGGAGCGCGATATTTCAGTGGGGACCCACGCCGGGAGCATGACGCTGGCGAGTGTTACGCCCAGCCCCTCAATAATGCTCGGCGATACCAGCCGGTGCTGCCAGGACTCGATGCCGCCGTCGGCGTTGAGCGTGGCCGCGACATCGTGCAGGGTGGCCGGGCGGTAGAAATCGTGCTGCATGTCATCTTCGCGCGACCACACCAGTTTGACCGGAATGCCCGGCAACGCCCTGGCGATCACCGCGACTTCACCGATATAGTCCACGTAACCTCGTCGACCAAAGCCGCCGCCCAGCGTCAATGCGTTCACCTTGATTCTGTCGCGCGCGATCCCCGTGTAGTGGGCCGCCACAGCCTGGGCGAGATCCGGGCCCTGCGTGGGCGCCCACAGTTCACAGTCGTCACCGCTGACTAAAGCCGTGGCGTTTTGCGGTTCCATGGGGCTGTGGTGCGTATAGGGTGCCGAGTAACGCGCGCGAATCACCGCGTCTGCGTTGTCCAGTCGACCGGCGCCATCGCCTCGCTCCAGGGCGATGTGGCCCTCCTGCGTTTCAAGTGCATCAGCCTGTTGCTGGCGAATGTCTGCGGAATCCAGGGTTGCCAGTGGCCCGTCTTGCCAACTGACTTCCAGCAAGGCGGCTGCCTTGCGCGCCTCCCAGTAGGTGCGGGCAACGACGGCGACTCCGCTGTGAATGGCGAACACGGCCTCGACACCTTTCGCTTCCAGTGCGCGATCGGCATTGAATTGGTCGAGCGTTGCGCCGAACTGGCGCGGTCGGACGACGACCGCAGTCAGCATGCCCGGCAGTGTGACATCCATACCGTACTGCGCCTTTCCGGTACTTTTTTCGCGGGCGTCGAGGCGCGGCAGATCCCGGCCGATCCAGCGGTGCGCACTGCGTTCCTTGAGGGTATACGGCGCATCGTGGAAATCGCTGGCAGATTGTGCCAGCTCGGCGTAGGCCAGTTGATTGCCGCTGGCGTCATGCACGACCATGCCAGGCTCGGTGCGGCAGCTGTCGGCATCGACGCCCCAGCGCTGCGCCGCGGCTGCAATCAGCATCGCACGCGCAGCCGCGCCGGCTTCGCGTAACGGTTCCCAGTTCACTGCAATACTGGTGCTGCCCCCGGTCAGCTGCGTTCGATTCATGCTGTCGCGATAGGCAGGGTGGGCACTGGCGTGCTCGACGACAATCTTCGAAGGTTCGTAGTCGAGTTCTTCGGCGATCAATGTCGTCAGCGACGTGTGAATGCCCTGTCCCATCTCGGACTTGGGCAGCTGAAAAATGACCTCGCCGGTCGGGGTAATCTGCAGCCAGGCGTTGGGTACAAAGCTGCCGGTGCGGATATTGGGCAGTGGCGGTGCGTCGCGCAGGTTAAGGCCGATTACCAGTCCACCGCCGACCACGGCGCTGCCTATCAGGAACCCGCGGCGCGAAACGCTCATGATGCGGCCTCCGCATCGGTTGTTGCACGCGCGGCATCATAGAACGCCGATTCCGACGCGCTGCGAATCGCCGCCTTGATTCGCGGGTAGGTACCACAGCGACAGATGTTGCCCGCCATGCCGCTGGCGATGTCCTCGTCGGAGGGCGAGGGATTGTTCGACAGCAGCGACACCGCGCTCATGATCTGGCCGGACTGGCAATAGCCGCACTGCGGCACATTGTGCGCAACCCACGATTGCTGCACCGGGTGCTCGCCGTCCAGGCCCTCGATGGTGGTGATGCGCTGACCGGCCACCGCGCTCAGCGGCATTATGCAGCTGCGCGTCGCCTGGTCGTTGAGCAGGACGGTGCAGGCACCACACAGCCCCTGGCCGCAGCCGAACTTGGTGCCGGGCATGCCCAGGTGATCGCGCAAAACCCAGAGTAGTGGTGTGTCGGGGTCGGCATCGACGGTGACTGACTGATCATTGACAAAAAAGGTGAGCATGCTGATACCGCGCAGGTGTCCTGTGTTTGACTATCGGTCGGGACCGACAGTTTACACAGAACCGGCGGCAACATCCCGCCTCAGGCGCTATGCCCCGTACCACGCCGCAGCAATTCACGTGCGGCGGGGTCGCCGTTGATGAGACGATTGGTGCGCCGCGCAACTTTCCATTGCCCATTGATACGTTCGCACTCCCAGAGATTGGCGGAGACGCGCCACAGGTGAAACTCGCCGTCGTTGTGACGGTAGACGCGCGAGTACGAGAGTGCCGTGCCGCGATCCCCGTCCACGGTGATGTAGGGCAGTCCCATCACGTGTGCGCACCCGTTGTTGACCATCCCGATATGCTCACTGTTGTTCAGCAGCTCCCCGATGGCTGTGGGACCGGTCGCTTCCCAGCCGGCGCCGAGGTCGTAGACACCGTGCTCGGCAAAGAGCGTGCCCATCAATGCGCGACCGTCTGCATCGTTGGCGGTGTCGGCGAGCGGCCCGTAGTTGGCGACCAGTTGCTGTATCGCCTCGCGGTCTTTGAGTATTCCTACTTCGGTCTCGAGCGCGGCGATACGCTCTTCCAGTGAAGTCATAGAGTCATCCCAGTGTGATGGTGTTGGGGTGCGAGACACAGGTGTATGCCAGTTCGATACTGCACGGTCAAGGCTAACCGGTATGCCTGCATGCATTGTCTTTCTGGGGCGCAAAGTGCCACCTTGTTTAGTGGTTTACGAGAAACGGTGAGCGCCTGTGAGCGTGTTCACGGAATTTCACTGTCCGTGCCCACGCGCCAACTTTTCAACCTGCGCCGGGCATTGCTAGTATTAAAGCAGTACAAAAAATAAACATCGCGAGGATAAGGCTATGGGACTGCTGGACAGGATAATGGGTCGACAGCGCCGTGAACCGCAGACAGGTTTCAAGCCGGTTGGCCAGGCACTGGCGCAGGCCCGCCAGCTTGCGGCCGCCAACCGGTATGCCGATGCGATCGATTTTTTGAATGCGACGAGGTCTTGCTGGCGTTGCGTTCTGAGGGTTTCCTCAACCAGGATTGGAATATCGAATCGCCCGCGTGGCCCACCAATGTCCCCGATCAGTTTGAAGGCGAGGGAATTCCCAGCATTGCCGCAAACGAACTGAATGCAACGGCAATTCGCAGCGGCATCGACAACCGCGGTTCGATCATCGTGCGCGGCCTGCTCAACAATGCACAGGTCGACCTGCTGCGCGGCGATATCGACCGCGTGATGGATGCCTACGATGCGGTCGCAGAAGATGCGGTGACCGATGAAACCGCTGGCTGGTGCGCACCCGTGATGACAGTGGATTCGCCGCCAGCGCTGTATGATCTGCTGGAGGTTTTCGAATCGACCGGGCTCAGCGCTGCAATCCGCGAGTTTTTCGGCGAGCCGCCGCTGTTGCTGTCGCGCAAGCTGACCTTGCGCTGCGTTCGTCCCGACGTGAACACGGGCGGGTGGCACCAGGATGGCGGCTTCCTCGGGGAAAATATCCGCTCGCTCAATGTCTGGATCGCGCTGACCGATTGCGGTGTCGATGCACCGGGTATGGACATTATCGGCAAACGCCTGGACGGCATCGTCGAGCGCGGTAGTGGTTTTGCCGAGTGGGCGACCAATCCCTACGCCGCCGCGATCGTGGGGGAGGGCTGCACTGAGCGGCCGGAGTTCAAGGCCGGCGATGCGATTTTGTTCGATCACCTGTGCCTGCACCGCACGGCCAGCGACCCGGGCATGACCAAAACGCGCTACGCGATTGAAACCTGGTTGATGGCGCCTTCCACTTACTCAGAGCAGGGCGCCCCCATCCTTTTTTGATCGCGCTTACCCGAAGCGGCCGGACTGGTAGTCCGCGATCGCCTGGTCAATTTCCTCGGCCGTATTCATGACGAACGGCCCGTAGTGCGCAACCGGTTCGCCCAGCGGTTCCCCGCGCAGCACAAGCAGGCCGCTGCCGTCGGCCCCGGCGGTGAGGTGCAGGGTGTCGCCGGCATCGGTGATTGCCATGTGTTGCGCGCTCACCTGCGCCTCGCCCAGCGCCACGCTGCCGTCGTAGATATACACCAGGACGTTTTCCGTCGGGCGGGTCGCAACCGCCAGTTCGCTGTGCGGCGCGAGAGTGACATCCATTACGCCGGCGAGATCGGCCAGTTCCTGCAACGGGCCGGCCAGGGTTTCCTCACGGTCTTGTGATAGATCGCGCAGGGTCCAGCGTCCGGCGATGGCAGTCGCGGTTACGGTCGGGTGCTCGAGTGTCGTCAGTGCACTCGCCGGGATGTCGCGGTAGCGCGGCGGGCTCATCTTCTGTGCGGCGGGCAGGTTCACCCATAGTTGGAAACCGTGCAGGCCACTGCTGTCAAGGGTCGGCATTTCGGAGTGGATGATGCCGCGACCGGCGGACATCCACTGCGCGCCCCCGCCGCGAATCTCCCCGCGGTTGCCGCGGTTGTCTTCGTGGATAATCCCCCCGTGTTTCAGGTAGGTGAGCGTCTGCATGCCCCGGTGCGGGTGCGGCGGGAAGCCGCCGGCAAAATCCTCGCGATGCGCCGAGCGCAGTTCGTCGAGCATCAGGATCGGGTCCATGCCCGCGTGGCGCATGCCCGTCATGCGTTGTATGGCGACGCCGTCGCCATCCCGGGAGGGTTGGGCGGCCCGTAGTTCCCTGAGGGTCCTGACGATCATGACTTTGCTCCGTTTTTGGCTGGATGAATCCAGAGTATGGTCGTCTCTTTCGAATAAAAAGCGCATAATTTGGCTTTAAATATTCGAAAAAGAAGAAAGAAACACCATGAACCGGACAACACTGGAACAGTGGCGCATGCTGCAGGCCGTGGTGAAGTATGGCGGATTTGCACAGGCCGCCGAGGCGATTCACAAGAGCCAGTCCACGATCAATCACGCCGTACACAAGTTGCAGGATCGTCTCGGGCTGCCGTTGCTCGAGGTCGTCGGACGCAAGGCGCAGCTCACGGATGCCGGGGCGCAGTTATTGCGTCGCGCCGACCATCTTTTGGACGAGGTCCAGAAGCTGGAGGATGCCGCCCAGTCGCTCGCGCGCGGTACCGAGGCGGAGATCCGCTTGGCCGTCGACGCGATCTATCCTGCCGACAGCCTGGCCGATGCATTGCAGGAACTGTCGTTGACCTTTCCCGATACGCGGGTGCAACTGCTCGAGACAGTCCTGTCCGGTGGCAACGAACTGTTGCTGGCCGGTGAGGTGGATGTGCTGGTCAGCGGCTCCATTCCCCCAGGATTTGTGGGCGAACCGCTGATGCGTGTCGAATTTATGGCCGTGGCGAACCCCGAACATCCCCTACACCGGCTGGGCAGACCGCTCACCCTGGGCGACCTGCGCCTGCATCGGCAGATCGTGATCCGCGATTCGGCGCGTGAAAGCAGCGTCGACTCCGGGTGGCTCGGCGCAGAGCAGCGTTGGACGGTAAGCCATATTGCCACCTCGGTTGACATGATCGCCAGGGGCATGGGGTTCGCGTGGCTGCCGGTACCGCGGATTGCCCCGGCGCTGCAATCGGGCACCGTTGCGCCGCTGCCGCTGGCCGAGGGCGGTCGCCGCTATTCACAGGTCTATCTGGTCTACGCCGATGCGGACAGCGCGGGCCCGGCCTCGCGTCGATTGGGTGAGCTTCTGGCCCGGTGCTGCGAGCATTCTGCATAAAATTCTAAAATATCGAACATATAAACCGAATATATCCAATTTATATTCGTATATTACGAACATATAGTGTCGCCATTGTCGGGCGGCATCGGGCTGCCCGACCCCTTATTCGAACAGGAGAGTGCGATGGGCATGTTGGTGGATGGTCAGTGGAAGGATGTCTGGTACGACACGGATTCAAGCGGCGGATCGTTCGAACGCGAGCAGGCCAAGGTGCGGCACTGGGTGACGGTGGACGGTTCGCCCGGGCCGGACGGGGACGGTGGCTTCGCCGCGGAGGCGGGTCGTTACCACCTGTACGTGTCCCTGGCCTGTCCCTGGGCGCACCGGACACTCATCATGCGCGCCCTGAAGGGCCTTGAGCCGCTGATCGGTGTGTCCGTGGTCAGCCCGCTGATGCTGGACAAGGGCTGGACCTTCGACCGCGAGCAGGGCAGCACCGGGGATGAGTTGGCGCAGCGGGATTTCCTGCACCAGCGCTATACCGACAGTTCGCCGGGCTATTCCGGGCGCGTGACTGTTCCGGTCCTGTGGGACCGGCAGCGCGAGTGCATCGTCAACAATGAGTCCGCGGAGATCATTCGCATGTTCAACTCGGCGTTCGATGCGATTACCGGCAACGACGCCGACTTCTACCCCGAGCCGCTGCGATCCGCGATCGACCACTGGAATGATCGCATCTACCCGCGCGTTAACAACGGGGTGTACCGCGCCGGTTTTGCGACCAGTCAGTCTGCCTACGAGGAGGCGTACACTGAACTGTTCGAGGAACTGGATCTGCTCGATGCGCACCTGGCCGGTCAGCGCTACCTGGTGGGCGACGCGCTCACCGAGGCGGACATCCGGTTGTTTACCACGCTGATCCGCTTTGACGCGGTCTACCACGGCCATTTCAAGTGCAACCGCCAGCGGCTGGAAGACTACCCGTATCTGTCGGCCTATGTGCGCGACATCTACCAGCTGCCCTCTGTGGCGCAGACGGTGGACTTCGATCACATCAAGCGCCACTACTACGCGTCGCACGACACGATCAACCCCACGGGTGTCGTCCCGCTAGGGCCGGCGATTGATTTTGCGCGTCCGCACGGACGTGACGCATTGGCTACAGCCGCGAGTAAATGAGCTCGCCCATCTCGGTCAGTCTGAAATACTGGCCGGACTCGCTGTAGGCGAGTGCGGCCCAGGGCACGAGGATGATCGACTCTCGGGACGTGCGCAGGTGCGCGAAGCGGACGACGCCCGTCCCGGGATCGAGGATGAGTTCTTCAATGGTTCCGGCCAGCGCGTGCTCGCGGGTGTAGACATCTTTGTTCAACAGGTGGCTTGAAGCTATCGGGTGCATGGTATTTCAACGCGTCCTTATTCACCGCTTGCAACGTTAACAGGTAGCGGTTCCTTGAAGGTCAGCGTGCGGTACGGGAAGGGAATCTCGATCTGGCGATTATCGAGCTCGCGCTTGATACTGGTCACGACTTCGCCGCGCGATGAGCGGATGTCGACAGGCCGGGCTTTCGTCCACCAGGCGACCTCGATGTCGATACTGCTGGCACCGAAGCCGGCGGGAAACACCTGTACAGGTTTGTCACGCGCGACCGAGTCGCAGCGCTTGACGGCGTCGGTGATCGCGCTGACTGCCTCGTCGACGTCGGTGTCGTAGGAAACACCGCAGGTAATGCTGACGCGGCGTGAGCCCCGGTTGGTCAGGATGTTGACCGGGTTCTTGTACAGGATGGCATTGGGGACCAGCACCATTTCGCCAGTCGTGAGTCGAAGTTGGGTCATACGTACGGTGATGTCCTCCACCTCGCCGGTTATCCCGTCACACTCGATAAAATCGCCGTTTTCAAACGGAAAGCGCCAGAGCAGCAGGACGCCGGCGAAAAAGTTCTCGAAAATGTCCTGGAACGCAAGGCCTATTGCTACCGATAACAGCCCGATGCCGCCCAGGGCGGTGGTCGGTGTGAGGCCGGGAAACCAGAACATCGCGGCGAGCAGCAGTCCGGCGATCCATATCCCGATCGAGACCAGCCGCTTGGCGAGTTCACGCAGTGAGCCGCGCGCGCCGCCGCGGGTGAGCGCCTTGCCCACGGCCCGGCGAACCAGTGCCACCGCGATCCAGGTGAGCAGCAGAACAATGAAGCCGGCCGCCAGGTAGGGGATGTGTTCGAGGAACGACGTCCAGATTTGCGCGAAGGTGTTGTTGACCGCGTCGACGACGCCCGCGATATCCTCGGGCGCCGCGACCTCGAAGTCCCTCTCGGGTGGCGCAGTCTCTGCCGTGTTGGCGTCTGTCTGTGAGCTCATGCTACTGCGTCGCCTTCGCTATCAACCGGCTCGGGCCACGGCCTGGTCCTGGTCGAAGAGGTTTTCGGCCAGAAAATCCCAGTCGATCAGGTGCTCGCAGAATGCATCCACGTAGCGACCGCGTTCATTCTGGTAGTCCAGATAGTAGGCGTGTTCCCACACATCCATTACCAGCAGCGGTGTGCAGTTGTCCGTCATTGGATTCTGCGCGTCCGTGGTGCTGAGAACGTCGAGTTCGCCCTGCGCGTTGCGCACCAGCCAGGCCCAGCCAGAGCCGAACTCGGCGGTGGCACAGGATTTGAGTTCCTCCAGGAACTTTTTCGCTGAACCGAACCGCTCGGACAGCGCTTTCTCGACTGCCGGCGGCGCTTCGCCACCGCCCATCGGTGTCATACAACGCCAGTAGAAATTGTGATTCCAGACCTGTGCGGCGAGGTTGTACAGCTTTCCTTCGCTTTCCTCGATCAGCGTCTTGAGCGAGGTCGAAGGCGGAAATGGACTGTCCTCGGCGGCCAGTGCCTTGTTCAGCTTGTCCACGTAGCCCTTGTGGTGTTTGTGGTAGTGGTACCTGACTGTCTCGGCGCTGATGTGGGGCGCCAGCGCGTCTTCGGCGTACGGTAACTTGGGAAGTGTGATCATGGTGCCTCCGGTTGGTTTGGTGAACTTTCACAGGTAGAAAAGCAAAGGTCGTGCCAGTGGAGCGGATCTTGCTTGGTGGTGTATATGCGGTGTTGGGCGTCGCCTTCGCGCGGCCAATGGTCCCGTTCGGGCTGTAATAGCGGGTGGTCGTTGTAAGCATTGCAAAGTGGTGTGCAAAAAAGGGATGAAAGGAGCCCCCCCATGTTGAGCAAATTCCTGCAGATTCTTGATGGCCTGGCGAGCAGCTACTGGTTTGTGCCTTCGGTGATGGCGGCCCTGGCGTTTCTTGCCGCGCTCAACCTGACCCAGGCCGACTGGGCGCTGGCCGCGGGCGCGAGTCGATGGCTGGGCTTTTTCCCCGATGTCGGTCCCGAAGGTGCCCGCACGGTGATGGCGACTGTCGCCGGGTCGATGATCACGGTCGCCGGCGTGACGTTTTCGATCACCATTTCAACCATCGTGCACGCTACCTCACAGTTTGGGCCGCGATTGTTAACCAACTTCATGCAGGATCGCGGGAACCAGTTCACCCTCGGTACGTTTATCGCCACTTTCCTGTACTGCCTGGTCGTGTTGAGCCAGATCCAGGGTGACGAGGGCGGGGCCGCCGAGGGCGTCCCGTTGCTGGCAATCTCGGTAGGATTATCGCTGGCAGTCGCCTCGGTGCTGGTGCTGATTTATTTTGTTCATCACGTCCCCGCGTCCATTCACGCCTCGTTTGTGATCGCGTCTGTGGGCAGGCAGCTTATTGATCGGGTGACGTCGTTGTACGACCGCAGCGGCGACGAGGATCAGGACCAGGACAGTGACTGTGCCGAGGCCGGTGACGACAACGTTCATCATGTGCGTTCGATATTTAGTGGATACATCCAGTTTCTCGATTATGACGGGCTGATAGACCTGGCCTGCGAGCACGACTGTGTCCTGCACCTGAACGTGGGGCCGGGCGATTATGTCAATGCAGGCGACTACCTGCTCTGGCTTTGTTGTGAGGAGCAGCCGGATGAGGCGCTGCAGGCAAGGTTGTGCGAGATGTTCCTGTACGGTGACCGTCGCACGCCGGCGCAGGATGCGCTGTTTCTCGCCAACGAACTGGTGGAGATCGCCACGCGAGCGTTGTCGCCGGGTATCAATGACCCGTTCACGGCGATGATGTGCACAGACTGGCTGGGCAGCGCCTGCGCCGCCATCGCTGGCCGCGCCGGCAAACAGCGCTACCGGCACGATGCGCAGCGAAACCTCCGGGTGGTCACGCCGGCAGCGACTGCGGAAGATTTCATCCGCGGTTCGATTGAAAAACTGATGCCCTATGCCAGCCGGGATCGCAACGCAGCGCTGCACCTGCAGGCGTTGCTGGCGAAACTGATGCTGACCATTGATTGGGCCCGGACCGTCGAATTGCTGCGTGGGCTGCATGGTGAGTTGGTAGAGCGGGCGCAGGATCACCTCGCGCAGGCAGATCTGGAAACGTTGTCGCTGCGTCGATCTCAGCTCGAGGAGGCGTTGGGTAGTGACGCTCAGAAACACGCGCTGTACCGCAGTGCGCAGTGGGTTATCCGTAGCGTATAAGGCGGCGCAGCTGCCAGAATTTGTATTTTCTGCATCTGTAGGAGAAAAAAATGCGCGGCGTGCTGGCCAAACTCACGGAATTGGGTCGCATAGAGAAATTTCTGGGCTGGCACGGTGTTTGCTCTATCTAATCACGTTATCCGGCGTTGCTGACGCTGTAGTCGTCGCGAAACACCCGGAAGCCACTGTCTTAGTCACCAGAAAGAAGGAGAGCAAACATGAGCAACTCACCCATTTCAGACACAGTCACACCTGAGGCCGCCATGAGTCCCGGTGATACCGCCATCACGGACAAGCTGTCGCGGTCAGCGCACGACGCGATTGATCGAGCGTCTGAGAAAGCCGCGCAGGCTGAGCAGACGCTCCGCGAGTCGGCCGTACGTACTGAAGCACAAGCGCAAGCGCTTGCCGAATCCGCAGATCGCAAGGGGCGCGAATTCGTAGGCGGTATCCAGGAATATGCACGCAAGCATCCTCTGGAAAGTCTGGGGATCGCGTTTGCATCTGGTCTGGTTCTGTCACGTCTCCTGCGTCGGTAGCGCAGGGCTTGCAGCATGACGGCAATCTCTACAGAAGCACCGCGTCCAGTGGGGTCAGGCCCAGTGGGGTCAGAGTCAGCCAGACAAGATTCGCGGCCGGACTCTGTCCGAGGCGAGACCGACCTGGTTAGTGACGTGCTCGACTACGGACGGCGCAGGGCAGGTTTGTGGCGCGCTGGTAGTGAGCTTTGCGGGCTTGAAACGCAACTCGCCGTCCAGGCGGGTATGCGCCTCGTCGTCTGTGTATTGACGGGAGTTGTTATCGGCGTGTCGGCGCTCTTGTGGTTCGAAGGCCTGCTGGCCTACCTGATGTGGCGGGTCGCTGTCCCTGTCTGGGCCATCGCTCTGCTCATGAGTATGGCCAACATTGTATTGGGGGTATGGCTTACCCGAGCCGTTAACATCTATCTGCGTGACATGCGTTTCGCCAGGACGCGCGCCCTGCTGCGCGAAGCTTTCCTTCCGCCGGAGGACTCGTGAGATGGACCTGAGTCTGAAGCGACAACGTGCCGCAGCCGAGATCAAGCTGTCACAGTGTCGGGCGCAGCGACTCACTGTCAGATCGATGAGGGCATCACTCGGAGGTCGATTGAAAGCCGAACTCTCGCGACCAGGTACTCTGGTGGGGGTTTTCGCACTGGGCAGTGCGCTTGGCGGTCGTGATGATGTCGAACGCGCCAGCACGCATCACGCTCAAAAGGCTATGGACGCATCTGAGCTCGACAGACGACTGGGCGACATTGAAGCGGCCTTGCGAGAAAGTGTGGAAGGGTCATGCGAGAGCGAGTCGGGGGGCAGCTCCAATGCTGTGCAGGCAGCGGTATCGCTCGCGACGTCAGTCGCGACCCGGTTTGCCGCGTCGATGCTGCTGGAGAGAGTAAATGAGATGCAGCGAGATGATGGCGAATAGAAGTTGATCGCGCTGCTGGTATGAATCGCTGTGGAGGCGTTCGAGAGAGGAAATTCAGTCGGG
>CAYGOX010000024.1:0-20051 GCA_964351485.1 uncultured Halioglobus sp. | reverse complement strand
TCTTCGGCAGTGGCGACACCGCAGGCGGCGCAGGAGCCGCGCGGCGGAATGTAGACCGCCGAACATTTCGGGCAGCGACCGCCGGTCAGCTTGCCTTTCTTGACCTGGCTGAGGAACCGCGTCGGTGCGGCGCCCGCCGTGAAGTTGTACTTGTGCACAATGGGCACTTCGATGCCCTTGATGATCTCTTCGCTCATAGCCGGGGCCTCCTAGCTCAATTCGAAATAGCGGATGTCGGTCATGTAACCGATCGTTTCGTCGGCCCACACCGCCTTGACGCGGGCGCCGGTGGAGAGCGCGTCCTCGCTGGCGGCCGCCACGCAGTGGATCATCGGCACATCGGCGCCATCGAGCTTGACCATGGCCCAGGCAAAGGGCTTGTCCAGCGGGTGGCCCTCGCGCGGCTCGGTGACCCAGGCGAAGCTGACGATCTCGCCCTCATTGCCCACGTCGACGAACTCGGTGAGTTCCCCGGCGGTGTCCGGGTCGTACTCCATCGGCGGCACGATGACGCGGCCGTCACTGGCCTTGATGCCGACAATCTTGCGATTGCGCAACTCGGTCAGAAAACGCCCGACGACGGGCCCGGTGGAGCGGGTATAGGTGTAGCCAAGCTCAAAGGCCTGGTTGAGAATCTCCGGTTGTGACACGGTCACAGCCCTCCTGTACGCAGGTTGGATTGCGGGATGTTTCGGGTGGACCAGTATCTGTGCTGGGACCGGCGCGCTCAATGACGCAAAGGATCACGTGGAGGTGACTTTTTCGTTCAGGAAGGCATTTATGGGTCAAAATTTGACAGTGGGTGCGACCGGGCTGCCCCTATTCGCCGATCAGGGCCGGCCGACGATAATGAAGTTCTGGTCCGCCTCGCTCCAGCGCACCCGCACCGACTCGCCCGGTGCGGGGAATCCCTCCAGGTCGTACTCGGCCGACAGGCCCTCCACAAACGGCTCGCCGAGGCCGGTGACCTCGAATTCCACGGTAGAGACGATCCCGCCGTCGATAAAGGTTTTCATGGTGTGGGACCCCTCGCCCAGCGAACCCCAGGCGATAACAGCCCCGTAACCGTTGTTGGCGTCGCCGCAGACCGGCAGCGTGTCCAGGCGCGTGGCGCCGTAGGCCATCTCGATCGGCGGCAGGTTATCGAACTGGACACTGACCGAGCGCGCATCGCAGGCCCAGCCGCGAATACGGCCGACGACACTCACGCTGGCGCCGCCGGCGGGGGTGTCGGCAGCGCGCTCGAACTGGCCCTCCTGGACCACTACCTCAAACGTACCCGCGAGATTCCCGGGCTGAAAGTAACCACCGTGCTGGTCAGGCGTCTCGGCGTACAGGCGCAGTTCGTACTCACCGGCCTGGTAGACGCGACCTACGGGAACGGTATCGACAGCGGCGGCGTCCGGCAGCTTAGGGCTGACGTCAATGAAGGAGTAATCCACCACATTGACCGCCAACTCGATCACCTGCGGCTCGACGCCGGAGCGTATCGCTATCGGTCGCACATAGGCCTGCGGTCCGCTGGCGAAATGCAGTGCGATCTCGGCGCCCGGGGTGATGTTGCCCTCCCGCAGGGTCACGTCCAGATCGTTGAACCCCTGCCCGGTGAGTACCAGGGACTGGCGGGGGTCGTATTCATCGGGCGCATAACTTCTGGCGACTTCAGCGAATTCCTCCAGCGTCATGGACTGGAAACTGCCGTACAGACAGGCCGTATCGTTCGCGGGACAATCGGGGCGTACGAGGTAGCCTTCTACTGACTCATCCCGAATCGAGAGGGTATAGACCGATCCCCACCTACCTCCTCCATACCGGCCCGATGGGTAGTCATGCTGAACGCCCATCAAAAGTCGCGTGCCGGTAGGAATGTCCGCAAGATCGTACTCGCAATCCAGGAAGCCATCGGCGCTCTCTATCACGATACTACCCGGCGCGAAGCCCGAGTAGACGGTGTTCACCTTAACCACGATAGAACCGCCACGCCTCTCGACCGAAGCAGGTACCGTGCCGATCACTGTTACATCAGCCACCAGTCGTTGGGTCTGCCCTTCGAACAATAGATGTACAGGCGGTGGGCAGGTGGACGCCGATGCCGTTTGCGCACCGAGCAGCCAGATCACTGCAAAGATTGCCATTGTTGGTTGCTGCAGGTGATCGTATAGACGTTGACGCATCTTTAACTCCCTCAGGTTACTTGCTCGGGAACTCCATGACCCCATGTCGCGATTATCTTGGCACAATGCGCTATTCGTATTCGGTGGAAATAAAATTCTGATCGGCCTCCGACCACTCGATATGGGAAGTACGACCTGTAGAAGGAAAATCGCTCAAAAAATAGTCCGCCACCAGTCCCTTGATGAAACCCTCCTCGGGTGCAGCTATTCTGAAAGAACGCCTCTCCACTTCCTCGCCATCAACCATCAGTTTTAGCTCATGAACGCCTTCACCATACTTCCCCCAGAACTCAGCAGCGGCAAAGCCCGTAGCCGAATTGTGCAGACCACATCGACCTTCGGTATCAGTTCTGGAATCACCATATGCCATGCGAATCGTTGGGCCATCATCCACTTGATAACTAATCTCACCAATCTTCCCGGCTCGGAGATCCGCATAGCAGGCCCAGCCTCGAATCAACCCTACGCCACTCGTAGTTTGCCCGGCTACTGGCGTTTCAAGATAAACGATTCGTTCATGTTCGGTTGGTTCATAGATAGTAAGGGGATGCTGATAGCTTGCATGACCATCACCACAGCTGAGCTCCATGTTCACCTGAACGGTATAGTCCCCGGCTGGCAAGCCGGGAAACCGGAAGGTCAACGCATGTGGCCGGTAGTCAAGCGGTGTAGGAAACCCGGGCGTTACGCATATGCCGGGGCCTGTGTAATCGAGCAGGATTACATTCTCTTCGAGCTCAACAGTGTAGGACAGGTGTTCGTCAAAATCGAACTCGGCACCGTGTTGCGAAATCCCCCAAAGCAGGTTGTATCCCGTATAGGTGATTCTGAAATTTTGCTGGTCAAGCACCACGGCAGGAAATACTGTACTTCCGTGAATCTCGACGACCCCTTCCTCTCGACCTGAAACGTTTAAGACCACACATGCAAAAAAGGACGCTAAAACCAGTGCCGGCCATGTTTTGCGGCTGCTGATCACCTCTACTGGGTTGTTCATTAACTAGGGCCTCACTGTCAAACAAAAACTCCAACAATCGAGCCATACACCAAAACTGATTTCGCGCAATAAAAAAATTTAACTACCACATTTTACTATAGGTGCTTCGCCGTTGTGGTAGCAAATCAAGGCACCTGACTCAACCGCACCCCGCTCCCCGGCGGCGCACAGGTGTAGGTCACCGGCTCGCCGGTCTGGCCGACACGGGTGCGCACGAAGGCATCGGTCACCGTCGGGTTGCCCGCCACCGAGGTGCGGAACTGCCCGCCGGGCAGCTGGCGGGCGCTGACCACGCCGAACTCGGCAGTGCTGGTCCAGAACAGCAGGTCGCAGTCGCCGGCCAGGCCGCGGGCGATCAGCAGGTCGATGCGCGGCCCGACGGTTGCACCGTTGCTGCCGGTCAGCGTCACCTGTTGGCCAACCACCGGCTTGAGGTTGCTGTCGATGACCATGTTGAACTCGGACATCCGCCTCACGTCTGCCGGGGTCGGGAAGTTGAATACACCCTGCGCGAAGAAATTGTCGAGCGTGTCAATCGCGCCATCGTGCAGGTAGCCGAAGCCGCGAATCTGCGGGCCGCCCGAGTAGGTGAACGTGTTGTCGTGGAAGCTCGAACCGAACATGCCCACTTTCTGATACATGTTGCGCAGATGCGGGATCTTGAATTCCTGCGAAACCACACCGCCCTCGAATGAGGAACCGCCACCAGTACCGAAGAAGTTCTGCGCCGGGTCCAGCCGGTGACACACGTCGCAGGTGCCGGAGTCGGTCGGCACGGTGAAGTAAATGTTCTCGCCAATGGCCTGGTCCGGCGTCAGCGAGTCGTCCAGGTTGCGCACCGGGTTGGGCGGCGGCATCAGCGCCAGCGCGAAATCGGTAAACGCCTGCAGGTCCGGCTGCGACAATTCAGTGTCGCGCCCGACCAGCCCCACGAACGCGGGATTGAACTGTTTGAACGCGGCCGACTCGATGGTCTCGCCGGGAATCGGGTTGCCCGCGCTGTCGCGGCCGGTGCGGTCGCCGCGCCAGTGCATCGGACCGGAGTCGGCAATGCCGCGCAGGGTCTGCGTCGACATCGGCCCCTTCATGGGATGAAATACGGGGTTGGCAACGCCGAGCACAAACGGATTGGTGTTGGTCTCCACGTGGCCGCCGGGATCGCCCAGATCCCAGGCCAGGCCGTCGAAGTCGCCGAAGATGTGGCAGGACGCGCAGGACCCGGTGCCGTTGCCCGAGGTGAGCTGGGCATCGTAGAGGAATGGACGTCCGTCACGGATCGCAGCGGGCTCGGGCGTAAACAGGTCAACCGTATTGATCACGTACTTCACTTCGGTACTGAGCACATGGAGTCTGTGTCCCGCACGCGTGTACACATACGCGCGCTTGCGGTAGTCCTGCACCGCGATACCCGCCGGCCCGCCGTCATCAAGCGGTACGCCGACCCAGCTGCCATAGGGCGCGTCGAACCAGCTGCCGCCGCCGCTGACCGCGGGATCCGGATACACCTGAATCTTGCGCGAGCCGAACGGCAACACCCACAGTTCGCCGTCAATGTAGGCCATGGCGCCGGGCTGGGCGATGGCCTGCGCCTTGTCTTCCAGTGACACCTGCTGGCCGAAAGGCAGGTTGAAGTCGATATGCGCGTTGAGATGCACCGGGGTGACGGTCGACCCGTCGATGATCGTCACGCGGTTCTCGGCGATATGTCCGCGCACGGTTGTGCCCAGCGCGCCCTCACCCTCGAAACGCACGTGGTTGCGCGCCTCGGTGTTGGAAACGAACAGCTTGCCATCGGGCGCGGTAGCCATGTTGAACAGGGTCGTGCCGACACCCGCATGACTGGCACTGACAAAGGGAACCGGGGCCGTCGCGTTGATTTCAAACACATCCAGGTCGGGCAGCGAGAAATTGACCTGGGCATCCCACTGGCGGCTCAGTTCGTCAAGCCAGTTGGTACCGTCGAACTTCACGATCAGCCCCGTATTGGGCGCAGTCACCCCGTCGATGTTCTGCGTGGGCGCCGGCGCCCCACCGCCCTGCACCACCGCGCGCTCCGAAACCACCGTGGTCTGGTTGCCGGTGAAAAAGCCGGCGGCGTAGACCGTGGCGCCATCCTGGCTCACGGCAAGTGCGCGCGGCGCGTCGGTGAACAGGTTGAGGATGGTCAGTGGCGTACCGCCCAGGTTAGCGCCGGGGTTGTCGCCATCAAACACCCAGACGTCGGCGCGGCCCAGGCCGTCGGTAAAGAGATCGTCAATGGAAAAGCCCGGATGATTCTGCCCGCGAAACGCCGCGGTGATGTAGGCGCGGCCGAGACCGTCGAACACGATATCGCGCGGCTCGTCGCCCACCAACAGCGTGCGCGTCACGTGGGGTCGGTCGCGGATATCGACGATGCTCACCGAATCCGACAGGCCGTTGACCACCCAGATCTCGGTATCGGTACGCGCTGCGACCGCGATCGGCTCCAGGCCCACCGCGACGCTGCTGATCAGTTGCGGCTGGTCGGTCTCGACGTTGTAGATCTCCAGGCAGTTGGCCGGCGTGTTCGCTACGAACAGGTAGCGCCCGTTGGGCGAGATGGCCAGCGGCCGCGACTGGCCGAACTCGAACAGGGTATAGCTGCCGGGCAGCGTATCGCCCGTCTCGGTCTCAACGCCCGTGCCGCAGGCAAACACCGGGTTGTTGGGCATCGTAACGATGAGGTTGAAGCGGGTGCTGGAGGACTGACCGCCGGGGACCGTGGCGATGACCTCGATCTCGGCATTGCCGAAACCGTCGGGCACCGGTGTCACCGTGATTGCACCGGTGGCGGCATCGATACCGACACTGACCGCGTCGGGGCGCGAATTGTCGACACTCCAGGCAATGGCGCCGGCGGAAGACGAACCCGAGGCCTGCAGCGAGAAACCGGCAAAGTTCTGACCGACCTGCTGGTCGGCAATGGGATCGACACTCACCTGGGCGAAATCGAACAGCGCGCGCGTCTCGTGCCAGGTGCTGTCGGTGATCGGCAGCGTGCACACCGCGCCCTGCCCTGCACAGGCGCCGAGCCAGCCGGAAAATCCGTAGCCGGATGCGGGGGTGGCCGTGAGTGTTTCAGTGCCGAACAGGTTGTAGCGCTTGCCGCAGTCGGTGCCACCATTGCCGCAGTTGATCGGCGTACCGGTGGCAAACGCGCTGGTAACGGTGCCACCGGGGTCGCCCAGGTTGAGCACCTCCAGCCGACAGCCGGACAACGCCAGCAGGGACAGGACCAGGACCAGCGTTCGGGACATGTTGACCTCTCTGCCGCCTGTAGCGCGGCTATTCCTCGTGTTCGTGTTCGTCGTCGAGTTCTTCGTCATGCTCGTGATCATCGTGATCGTGCTCGTCGTGATCGTGCTCGTCGTGATCGTGCTCGTCGTCGGCCGGCGCATTGCCGGTCGTGACGTCGTAGTCCTCCAGCACCGCACCGAGCAGGACGAACATCTCGTCGTCACTGGTCAGCCCCGAGGTGATCGGACAGGCATCGCACCAGCCGTCGCCGGCACCGGGCTCGGAATCGCAGCTCGCATCGTCGTCTGTACCGCTGCAGGCCGCGCCGATCTTGCCCGCCACACAGGCGGTGGGCACACAGGGGTTGGCGTTGATGGGCCGGCGC
The DNA here is from genome assembly GCA_964351485.1 of uncultured Halioglobus sp. Taxonomy (GTDB): domain Bacteria; phylum Pseudomonadota; class Gammaproteobacteria; order Pseudomonadales; family Halieaceae; genus Marimicrobium. The sequence goes on along the minus strand of CAYGOX010000024.1, from coordinate 13,237 downwards.
GAGGCGCGCGTCACGGTGTCAATATTGGGCGAGCCGTCGGCATTCACCCCGTTGTTATAGGTAGCGCAGTATTCCAGCGTCCGCGTTGCCGGGTCGGCGTCATTGAACACCAGGTGCGGATCGAACAACTTGTTCAGCGGTTCGTCGTAGGTGAAGGTCTCGTAAATCTGTTCACCGCCCTTGATGTTGATAAAGAACCGCTCGCCGCGCTTGTGGGTGTGCGAGGAGAGGTAGATCAGGCCGTCGTATTGTCCCAGCGGATAGTCGCGACATACCGTCTGCTTCTCGAAAGGTGGCGTGCCCGCTCCGGCACCGATGTGAGTGCTGTAGGTGAAGTACTCGGTGTCGAAGCGCCGGTCGTCCGTGAAGAACAGGTTGCGCCAGACATAGTGCACGGCGTCGTCGGTGGTCAGGTTAAAGGCGTGGGAGTTCCAGTAGAACATGCCGTGGGTCGGAATCGTCTCGTAGTAGCCCGGCTGGGTCAGGTACGAACCGACGTTGGACCCCAGCGACGCGACCGCGCCTTCGCCGGGCCCGAAACCGATACAGGCGGTGCTCTTTTGCAGTTCGCTGCGACACTTGCCGGTGCCGCAGGACGACAGGTCGGTCGGCTCGCACAGCTCCCCTTCCATCTCGCCACCGGCACAGGTCCACTCACCCAGTGACGGATCGTGAATCAGGTCGACCGACACACCCGAGTGCATCAGGATATTGTGGTGGGTGAAGGCGTCCTCGCGCACCTCGTCGCCGCGGATGTAGAAATATTCGCGGTCGGGCGACATGTATTGCGGCGGAATCTGATCGCGGAAATCCTCGTAGACCGCAAAGCACAGCTCGGTTTCACTCTCGGCCGGTACGTCGTGTGCAGGCATCGCGAACTGGACGCCGATATCGCGCGGCGGCGGCTCCAGCGGCGCGGTGTTGATCGCTTCGGCCTCGGGCAGGCAGACGCCCAGCAGGCGTTCGATTTCATCCTCACCGCGGCCGAGGGTGTCACCGACAGACCCCGTCTCGGGCGCGCCCGCTTCAATCCACAGGCGGATCGCCTCGAGTTGCCCCGCCGTCAGCGGCTCGCCCGCACTGGGCATGGGTGAGCCGGATATATCGTAAGTGCCGGGGAACGTCTTCTCGTACAGCTTGTGGTAAAGGAAACTCTCGGCCGGTTCGCGCGGCTGCACCCGCTTGAGGCTCGACGCCTCGGAGAACACATCGACCAGATTGTGGTAGGCCGCACCCGCGGTCAGGTCGAGGCCCCCTTCGGCCGCCGCGCCGTGGCACAGCGAATTGGCGCACCCGGCCTGCTCGATCACGGTGGCCTGGATGGCGGCCCAGGTGCTGTCGTAGGATTCGCAGAAGGTCAGCTCCTGTTCTTCGGGCACGAGTGCCTCCAGCGAATGGAACGCGTAGGCGTTGCTGCCATGGTTGTGCAGGTGAACGACGATGTCGTCACCGGCCGCAACATCCACCGGCAGTTGCAGAGTCTGGCGAATGATCTGGCTGTCGCTGGGAATCGGCAGAGTCGCTTCCCACAGGACGGTGCCGGCGATGCTTACCGCCCAGTGCGCCGACGACGGCGCGTTGAAGTCCAGGGCGCTGTGGCTCAGGGCCAGTTCCAGTTCGGTCCCGGCGTTCAGCGACAGCAGGCTCTGCTGGGTCAACGACAGGTAGTTACAGTTGGCCATGCGGATTTCGAGGTCGTCCTCCTCGACCAGCCAGCCGCTATCGCGGGGGCACTCCACCACCGCCGGGCGGTGATCGGCGTGGTTGTCGCGCGATTTCGAGGTGATATCCCAGGCCCGCGCCTCGACCAGCGACACGCGCACCAGCGACCCGCTGGATTCGTAGGGTGCGCCGTTGAGCCAGGCGGTCAGCTTGGCGCGCTCGGCATTGGAGAGCTGCGGGGCGCCGGTCGGCGGCATGGTGGCCGACTCCAGCGCGTACTGGACGGCACTGCTGAAACTGCGTACCTGCTCCTGCGTTTCCAGCGCGATGGGCGCCAGGGCGTTGGGGGCGCTGGTATGGCAGCCGAGGCACTTGCCCTGGACGATGGGCGCGATGTCCTCGTCCCAGGTCAACAGCCAGCCCTCAGAGGGGTTGCCGGACGGCGTGACAACATTCTCGGGCGCAGCCGACCCACCGCCTCCGCCGCCGCATGCGGACACTCCCAGGGCGAGGAAACAGACCGCCAGCAACCTGGCGGGGGAAACGCGGGGAATCGTCATTGCTCAGCACACCGATCTGTTATTTGCATTATTGTCGTTGTCCGGCGCACCGCGGTGCCCGCCGCGCGCCGTCTCCACAGTATAGCGAAGTTCCATCAAACGGACCTAGTCGGGGCCGCGGTCGACAATGCAGACCAGCCCCACGTTCACACGCCCTGCGCTTGCCTCTGTTCACCGCCCGGCGGCAAAATGCAGGTAATGAAAAGCACGAGCACCGGCCGTGCGCACCAACCCAGGAGAGACCATGTCAGTTTCAGCAATCGGATACCTCAGAATAGCCAGTACCGACCCCGACGCGTGGGCGGACTGGGGCACCAGCGTACTGGGCCTGATGGACGCCGCACGCGAAGACGCCGAGGGCGCGCGCTTCCTGCGCATGGACGACCACCCCTTCCGCTTCATGATCGAAAAGAGCGACCGCGACGGGCTGCTGGCCATCGGGTTTGAGTTTCCCGGCGAGACCGCCTGGCAGGCCACCCTCACCGACCTGGAAAGCGCCGGTCACACAGTCACCCGGGGCGATGCCGACGCGGCCAATCGCCGCTGCGTGCGCGGCTTCGCGACCGTGCAGGATCCGGCCGGCAACACGCTGGAACTGTATTACGGGCGCCACCTGGACTATGCCCCCTTCGTCTCGCCCACTTCCGTTTCCGGCTTTGTCACGCGCTATGCGCAAACCGGTGATCTGGGTTTCGGACACGCGGTACTCCCCACGCCGAACCTCGACGAGTGTGTCGACTTCTACGAAGGCCTGATCGGCCTGGGCACCACCGACGAGCTCTACCCCGAGGGGCCCGACGGCATGAAGATCCACTTCATGCACGCAAACAATCCACGCCAACATTCCCTCGCCCTGTTTTCCGGCGAGCATCCGCTGGGCATCGTGCACATGATGGTCGAGGTGGAAACCATGGATGAACTGGGCCGGACCATGGACCGTGCGAAAGCCGCGGGCACGCACTTCCTGGCGACGTTGGGCCGGCACGTGAACGACAACATGTGTTCCGTTTACCTTCTCGCGCCCGGCGGTATCGCGGTGGAATATGGCTACGACGGTCTGTTGATCGACCCCCAGGAGCATGTCTCAACGGTAAGCTATGTGGGCGACCTGTGGGGCCACGAGTACCAGTTCCCCGGCGTCAACTAATCAGACGGCGCGCCGCCCGCCTCTAACCGATCGCGGCCCGCAATGCACTGACTGAATCGAGCGTCTCGAGCGCGGTGTTCACGCGCTCGAGGCCTGCCAGCACATACTTGACCGGCTGCCACTCGTCACCCATCGCGAGCGTCACCGTCGCACCTACCCAGACATAGGCCGCGTGCCAGCGGTACTGCTCCCACAGCTCCTCCACCGAGTCAGGTTGCGCGCAGTGCTGCGCGAGCTGTGCCTGGTAGTAACTGACCAGTTCGCGCCCCCACTGCACCTGGTGTGCAGGCTCCAGCATGCCGGCCAGGAAATAGCCGATATCGCGCATCGCGGGGCCGTGCGACACGATGGCCCAGTCGAGCAGACCCGGTTGATCGCGGTCGTAGAAAAAGTTGCCGTCGTGCACGTCGCCGTGAATCACCGTGGGCGTACCGCGCTGCCATACCCGATGCAGCGCATCGGTATCTGACAGATACAACTGGGCAATATCGGTAAACACCTGCGGCATACGCGCGCCGTGCAGGCGCAGCGCGCGCTCGATCAAGGGCACGGCGATATCGTGCTGTACCGGCGGCGCCAGCCAGGCCAGGTCTGTGTCGAAGCGCGGGGAGTTCCAGTAGGCGCCGTGCATGCGGGCAAAGGCCGCCAGGACTTCCTCGAGATAGGGCCGCCCATAGCGCTGCTTCGCGTTGCGAAACGTACAGCCGCTGTCCTCGAGATGTTCCAGGAGCATGATGTACGCGCTGCCGTCCTCGCTGGCATCGGCGTAGTAACAGTGCGGCACCCGCAGCGGCAGCTCGGGCCCCAGCTCCCGGTAGAAGCGCACCTCGTTGCGCCCCATGCCGGTGGAGACCACAAAGTGCCGCTGCATCTCGTCATCGGGTGGCAGCTTCACGAAAAGCCGCTGCGGCAGCTGCGGCGAATCGTGGGTCAGGGCCAGCACCGCACGCCCGGTGGTCCCGGCGTGAGCGTCGACAACCTCCACTGCCTCAACCGGCGCGTCCAGCACCTCGCTGAGCCAGCCAGCGGTAATCTCCTGCGGTGTCATGGGGATGGCTGTCATAGGAAAACGTCCTTGTCAGTACGGCTTACGGCGACTGGATTTCAACCGGCACCCAGCGGTTGAGGATATAGCGCAGTGTGCCGCTGGTCTGCATCGTGTCGAGTGCCCGGTTGAGTTCTTCCAGCAGCCGCCGGTCCGATTTGCGCACGGCCCAGGCCAGCGACTCCTCGGTGAGCGGGTGATAGAGGCTAATAAGGTCTTCGCCGTCGCCGGTGGTGGCCAGCATCCAGCTGGTTGGCGCATCGTGGATGTACAGATCGATGAGGTCCTTGCGCAGGCCGGTGAAGGCCGCCTGGGAGTCGACGAAAAACCGGATTTGGCGTCGGGCAGTTCGCGCTCCGCAAACAGCGCGCCGGTGGTACCGGCCTCGACACCTACGCGCACTCCCTTGCGATAAATCGACCAGGGCTGACTGAACGCACCGGCCTTGTCGACATGCACAATCGCCATCTGCCCGATATCGAGAAACGGATCGGCGAAATCCACCAGGCGGGCGCGATCCTCGGTGATGCTCATGCCGGTCATGATCACGTCGATCTCGCCCTGTTCCAGCGCCGGTATGAGGCGGGTGAAGGGCAGCTCCACGAAGCGGATTTCGCGGCCGAGAATTTTTCCAACCGCGGTGGCGTTATCGGGTTCGATACCCACGTACTGCCCATCCTGTCGGTAGGCCAGCGGCGGGTACTGCGCCGACAGGCCGACCTTGAGTACGCGCTCGGCGTGCACCGGTGCGGCCACGATCAGCACAAGGGCCGCAATAACTGTGAAGAGCGCGCGACAGGATTGCGCGAAATGTCCAAGTTGAAAACGCATACCGCTTACCCCTGGTGCGGGCGTTACCGTGCCCGCGCACTTATCATCGACCCGGTATCATTGCACAATGCTTGCGGCCACGCGAACTGACAAACGGACCCGACAACCCATGCAGATTTCCCTCAACAATCGCTCCACCCTCGTCACCGGTTCCGACCGCAACACAGGCGCGGTCATCGCCCGGCGATTGCGCGACGCGGGCGCGCAGGTCATCGTTCACAGCAACGATTCGCTGGACGCCGCGCGCGAGGCGGCGAGCGAGGCCGGCGCAGAACACGCCGTCGCCGGCCCCGTGTGGACCGCCGAGGGCTGTGCGTCCATCGCGGAGCAATTGCAGGCGCAGTCACTGGCGCCCCAGGTACTGGTCAACAACTACGGCACGGCCACGCCGGGACGCTGGGAAGACACCGACGACGAGGCGTGGCTGGACATGTACCAGAAGAACGTCATGAGCGTCACCCGCATGGTGCAACACCTGCTGCCGGCGATGAAAGCCTCCAACTGGGGGCGCATCGTCAACCTCGGAACCATCGGTTCACACCGCCCCAACCCCATCATGCCGCACTACTACAGCGCCAAGGGTGCACTGGCGACTCTCGGGGTCAGCCTGTCACAGGCGCTCACGGGCACCGGCATCACGGTTAATACCGTGTCACCGGGACTGATCCACACGCCGGAGCTTGAGGCCGGCTACCGGGCGCGGGCGGCGAAAAAGGGCTGGGGCGACGACTGGCAGGATATCGTGGCGCATATCGTCGACGAGGATTTTCCCAACCCCTGCCAGCGCCTGGCCACGCGCGAGGAAGTCGCCGACCTGGTCGTGTTCCTGTGCAGTGACAATGCCGCGTTTATCAACGGCCAGAATATCCGGATCGACGGGGGCGCCGTCGTCTACGTCTGAAGCGAGCGCCAGGCGGGCGCCACTTCAAGCAGCGTCACCTGGCCGCTGTCACCGTCCAAACGCGCGCGATCGCCGGTGCGGAAAAACCGCGTGCCCTGGCGCGTGTTCACCACACACGGCAGGCCGTATTCTCGGGCGATCACCGCCCCGTGCGACACGGAGCTGCCCAGGTCCGTGATCAGGCCGCCGATCAGGCTGAAGTAAGGGGTCCAGCCGATATCGGTGATCGGCGTAACCAGTATTTCGCCCGGCTGCAGGGCCGCGGCCTCCTCCAGCGTGTGCGCCACGCGCACCACACCCTCGACCGTACCGCGCGAGGCCGGTCGACCAATCAGCACACCGTCGCTGGTGTCGACCTCGACCGGTTCCAGCGGCTGTGGAATACCCACGGAGATCTCGGGAAATTCGAACTGTTGCTGGAAAGCGAGCGCCTCGCGCCGCGACTCAGCGCGGGCCACCCACTGTGCGTCGGGCGCGGCCACGAAAGTCGGCAGCTCCTCGAAATGGAAGAAGTTGACCAGGTCGGCGTCCGGCAGCTTGCCCTCGGCCGTCAGCAGTTCGCCCAGGTGTGCGAACGCGAGCTTGAACCGGTGCCCGAGGTAAACGAGCTGCGACTTGGTGTGTTCGCGCCGGCGAATCGCATCGTGTGCGCGCGGCAGCGCCCAGCGCAGTCCGCGACTGAGCGTGGCCGGATCTTCCGCCGCCTCGTGCTGGCTGGCATGCCCGCTGCCGGCCAGCCGCGCGCGCACGGCGACCTGCATGCTCTGCACCAGCGGCGCCGGGTCCTGCGCCCAGGCCGGGTCGCGCATGCACAGCTCCCGGTAACCGCGATGGCCGTGCGCGGCGAGAAACGCCTCGTACGCGGTCCGAGCCGTCGGTGTCTCGGCTAGCCAGCGCAGGGCGCCGTCCAGGTCAGCATCGGCAAACTTCTCGCGCACGTCGGTGTGACGCGCAAGCTGGTAGACCAGCGCGTCGAGCTGGTCGAGCATCACCGCGCTTTCGACGTCTGTTGCACCGGCGAGCAATCGCACCGCCTCGGCCTGCTCGGCCTCGGTCGGCTGGTTGGACTTGCCCGCAACCATGTTTTCGACAATGGACGAATAGAAACCCGACAGCGCCGATGACTGGATATGGACCGCCATCGCGTGATTGAAAAACGGCGCCTTCTCGTGCAGCTCGGCGCACATCGATGCGCTGTCGCCCAGGTGGGCGATTTCGAAGCGCGCCAGTTCCTCGCCAAACTGCTCGACGACCGCGGGAGCGCGGCGACAGTAACCGAGCAGTTTCACGGTGTTGGCCACGCGTCGCCACAGCGGCTTCGGCGGATGCCCTTTCAACTCCGGCACCAGGCGGCCGCACAGCGACTGCGCGGTTTGTTCCGGCGTCGAGCCGAGCACCGCGGCGGCCATGAATACGTTGCCGGTGAGATTCAGGAACAGGTGGCCGTAGGACCAGGCAGTGATCTGCCAGTTCGGGTCGAAGCCGCTGCGCGCACCGACCTGCACCTGCATGTCCTGCAGCCCGTAGTCGATACCCCAGCCGGTGAAGGAACCGGTGAGCGGACACACCGCGCCCGGCATCATCTCGCTGACGTTGCTGATGGTCAGCACGTCGTCGGGCCGCGGCAGTACGGTGTCGAATTCGTTGAGGTCCGCCGGCAGGGTCGTGATGGGACGCGCCTGCAGCCAGTACAGCTCGCCATCGGCGTCGATCGCCCACTCCAGGTCCAGCGGCTGCCCTTCGTGCTCGGACGCCGCGCGCGCCTCGGCGGCAATCCGCGCAATTTCCTCGTCGGAGAGAATCGGCGTGTCGCCGGTCAACTGGCGGCGCACGATCGCGCCGCTGCGGTGCACACCGTAGTGATCCGGGGTCGCCTCGCCGCTCACCAGCGCCTCGCCCAGCCCCGCCACCGCGTCGATGACCAGCAAGTCGCGCCGCGCACTGACCGGGTCGGCGGTAAAGACCACGCCCGCCGCGCGCGCATCGACCATGACCTGCACCACGACGTTCATCGCCGCCTCCTGGTCGGTCCCGGCCTGGCTCTGGACGTACTCGCGAGCGCGCTCACTCGAGACTGAATCGACACAGGCCGTGATAGCCGCGCGTAATGCGTCGAGACCGCGCACATCCAGCACCGTCTCGTACTGGCCGGCAAACGACGCGTCGGCGCCATCCTCGCCCACCGCCGAGGAACGCACCGCCACCGCACCAGCGCCCAGCGCCTCGTAATGCGCCTCCAGCGTCGGCAGCGCAGATTGCGCGCTGGCATTCTTGATGACGAAAGCCGGCGGAACCGCCAGCCCCATCGCGGTGAGGCGCGACAGGCCATAGGCCTTGCCGCCCACGCTGAGGTCGTCGATCTCGGACAGGGACAGTATTTCAGTGGACACGTGTTCTCTCGCAGAGCGCGGCGGGCAGCGCGGCGTTGGCAGCCGGTGTGCTAGCGCAGTTTCAGGACGCTGTCGGTCAGTGAGCGCAATCGCAGGTTGATGAAATCCAGGATGTAATTCTGGTGCAGCTTCCAGGGAACCTTCTTGCCCTGCCGCGGAAACGCGTCCATCGAACGGGTGACGTAGCCTGCGGTCAGGTCCAGCATGGGTTCCTCCTCGATACCTCCGGGCGGAACGCGTGGCACCGCGATCCGCTTGCCGGTCGCGCGCATGTGGTTCAGTAGCCGGCATACGTAATCGGCGGTCAGGTCCGCCTTCAGGGTCCAGGATGAATTCGTGTAACCGAACAACTGGACCAGGTTGGGCACGCCGGAAAACATCATGCCGCGATAGACGTAGGACTCTGACGGGTTGACCGTACGGCCGTCAACGGTGAGCGTGACCCCGCCGAGAAACTTCAGGTTCAAACCCGTGGCCAGTACAATAATATCTGCCGCCAGGGTCGCTCCCGACGCCAGGGCGATGCCCTCGGGCGTGAATCGCTCGATGTGATCGGTCACGACCTCCGCGCGCCCCTCGCGAATCGAGGCGAAGAGGTCACCCTCCGGCACGGCGCACAATCGCTGGTCCCAGGGGTTGTAGCGCGGCGTGAAATGTTTCGCGATATCGTAATCCGGGCCGAGTTCCTCTCGCACCTGTCCCAGCAACAACCGGCGCACGTACCCCGGCCGCCTGCGCGACAGGCCGAACACAAAAATCTGGAACAGCACGCGCTTCCAGCGAATCAGGCGGTAGACCCAGCTCCCGGGCAGGAAACGGCTCAAAAACGTCGCCCAGCTGTCCTCTTCGGGCACCGAGGCAATGTAGGTGGGCGAGCGCTGCAGCATCACGGTTCGCCTTGTTTCCTTCGCCAACTCGGGCACCAGCGTCACCGCGGTAGCGCCGCTGCCGATGACGACGACATCCTTGCCGGCGTAATCCAGATCCTCGGGCCAGTGCTGCGCGTGGATAATCTGCCCGGCAAAACTCTCACGACCTTCGAATTCAGGCGTATATCCCGCCTCGTAGTCGTAGTAGCCGCTGCACATCATGAGGAAGCTACAGCTGAAGACCGCCGGGGGTTTATCCGCTCCACGGCTGGCCACGACCCGCCACCGCGCCGTCTCGGAATCCCACTGCGCGCTCACCACGCGGTGCCCGTAGCGGATATGCTCCTCGACGCCGGTCTCGGTCGCCGTTTCGCGCAGGTACTCGAGGATAGCCGGGCCGTCCGCCAGGGATTTGCGCGCCAGCCAGGGTTTGAACGAGTAACCGAGGGTATACATGTCGCTGTCCGAGCGAATACCCGGATAGCGGAAGAGGTCCCAGGTGCCGCCAAGCGTTTCGCGCGATTCGAGCAGCGCGAAGGTGAGGTCCGGGCAATCAGCCTGCAGATGACGCGCGCTGCCGATCCCCGACAGGCCCGCACCCACGATCAACACGTCGATGGACTCGGCGTCAGTCGTTGCTTCGTCGTCGATTGCGCGCGGTGCAGTCATGACCTCGCAGTGCCCTCCCCTTTACGATTGCGACGTTTGCGCCTGTGCCGCCAGCCAGACCTGCAGGCCCTGCGCGTTGAGCGGCATGTCGAAGCCCAGCCACTGGCGATGTTTCTCCACATCGGCACCGGTGTCAAATTGTGCAAGCCGCTCCAGGCCGTCCCTTGTCAGCGCCTCCTGCAGGTCACCGGGCGTGTCGCGGTGCGCAAGCGCGAGATCGCGGTAGCGCAGCACCTGCTGCGCCAGCCCCTCGCGCTTGCTGCCGGTGTAGTCAATGCGCCCGAAATGCGTGAGGTACATGTACTGCGGGCGGTAGTCATCCAGCAGTGCCAGCGAGTCCAGGAAGGCCTCGGGGTCGAACTGTGTGGGCGTGGTCGCGGGCAACACGAAAGCCTCGTCGCCGAAGCGCCACCACGGATAGCACACGCCAAACATATCGCCGGTAAACCAGCCGCGGGTCATCTCGTCCCAGATACAGAAATGGTGGTTGGCGTGGCCGCGCGTGTGCCGCACAGTGAACTGACGCCCGGCCAGCGCGAATTGCGCGCCGTCCTCGAGCGCCTCGATGCGACGCTCGTCCACCGCGGGAATCTCGCCGTAGAGTTCGTCGAACACCGCGTCGCCGTAGACGCCGCGGGTGCTCTCGTCCAGTTTCTGCGGCTGCGCCATGTGGCGCGCACCGCGCGGATGGATCAGCAGGGTGGCGTTGGCACAGCCCTGCATGAGCACGCCGACACCGCCGGCGTGGTCCAGGTGTACATGCGTGGGCACCACATAACGCACCTGGGCCGGGTCGATTCCCCACTCCGACAGGCAGTCGAGCAGGTATTGCGCACTGTGGGACGTACCCGTCTCGATGACGGCGTACTCACCGGCCTCCTCCACCAGGTAAAAACACGCCAGGCCGGGGCGCACGTACTGGGCATCGATGCAGGTGATGCCGCTCCCGTAGTCGGTGACCGGATCAGCCTGCATTGGCGACCGCCCCGCCGTCGAGCACAACCATATGGCCGGTCATCCACGCCGAGGCGCGCGCAGAGAGATAAATGGCCGTACCGGCCGCGTCCGCCGCGTCTCCGAGACGGCCACGCGGGAAGAGCGCGCCAAAATCGCCGCCGCTTTCGTTGATGAACGCGGTCATGTTGCTGGGGAACAGGCCCGGCGCGATACCGTTGACGTTGATGTTGCGCGGCGCCAGATCCACTCCCAAATGCCGCGTGAGCTGGTGCACCGCCGCCTTGCTCGCGGAGTAGGCGTAGTTGGTCATGTGCGGGTGCGTGATGCCGTTGACCGAACCGATGTTGATCACGCGCGCCGGATCGTCGGCGCTGCCCGCCTCGGCGAGAGGACCCAGGAGCTGCTGGGTCAGGAAAAACAGCGTTTTCACGTTCAGGTTCATGGTCTTGTCCCAGCCGCTTTCGGGAAACTCGTCGACCTCGGCGCCCCAGGTCGTGCCGGCGTTGTTCACCAGGATGTGGAGGGCGGACTCGCGCTCGCGGATCGCCGCGGCGAAGGCCTCGACACCGGCGTTGTTCGAGAGGTCCGACGGCAGGGCCACGCAGTCCCCGAGTTCACTCAGTCGCGCCTCGGTTTCGCGCAGCTCCACCTCCTTGCGCGCGGTGATGTAGGTTTTCACCCCGTTCTCCACGAAGCCCTGCGCAATCATGGCGCCGATGCCGCGCGAACCGCCGGTGACCACCGCCACCTTGCCCGCGACTGAAAACAGCGTATCTATCGTGAGACTCATTTCGTCCTCCTGCGTGTTGTCAAAAATTTCAGCGCGCCAGCGCGCGCTGCTGGCGCTGTCGGTACTCGGTCGGCGCGCAGCCGAACCAGACCTTGAACGCGTTGGAAAAAGACGCCTGGTCGGCGTAACCCAAAAGCAGTGCAATCTCCATCACTGCCAGGCGCGGATCGTCCAGGTAGCGCTGCGACTGCTGCTGCCGCACATCCTGCAGCATCTGCTTGAAACTCAGGTCGTAGCGGCTCAACCGGCGCTGGAGCGTGCGCCGCGAAATGCCCAGCTCGGCGGCCAGCGAATCCACGGTCAACTCACCGCCGGGAAGCGCACGCCGGATCGCAGCGCGGGTGTCGCGGATGAACGGCGCCTGGTCCTGCGGCTCTTCGCAGACCGCACGCGGACCGGCCCAGAAATCCGAGCCAGGTTCGAATTCGAGACTGATCAGCGGGTAGCGCAACGCCTCGCGATCAAAGTAGAGACAACTGGTCTCGCAACCGAACTTCAGGTTGGGACCAAAGGCGCGTTTGAGCGCGCGCGTATCGTCCGGCGCCGGGTAACACAGCTCGGCGCTGCGCACCGGGACCGGCAGCGTGCAGATACCGCTGACAATATCGGCCGACAGTTTCAGCATCTCGTCGGTGAGCGGCCGCCAGTTCGCCGTGCGCTCATCCAGCGGGTGCCACTCGAGTCGGATGAGATCGCCCTCCGGGCGGATCAGCACCCGGCCGGTGTCCCCGTGCAGGCGCAGGGTGCTCGGGATCAGGTTGAAATATTCCTTGAGGTTGCGACAGATGGTCGTCATGTACAGATGCAGGTTCATGCCGCTGAAATACATGATGTGGCCGACGTACAACCCCAGGTCGGGATCGCCGCTGCGCTCTACGGCCAGCGCATACAGTGCGAGATAACGTTCGAGACTGACCTGCTCGGTGCGCAGTCGCAGGAGCTCCGGCGCGATGGCCGCATCGCGCAGCAGCGCCTGCTCATCGACGCCCACTGCGGCGGCGGCCTGCAACACGCCGCGCAGGCACAGGGGATTGACGGTAGGCGCCGTGGCGGAGTCCATCACTCACGCGCGGCGGCCAGGGCGCGCAACACCACCTCGCGCGTGTGCGCCGGGTCGATCACCGCGTCGATTTCAAGGAACGACGCCGCCTCGGTCGCGCGACCGACCTCGTACATCCTGGCCACCAGCTGGTTGAACAGCTGTTCGCGCGCCGCCGGGTCTTTCTCAGCATCCAGTTCCTTCTTGAACCCGAGCCGCACTGCACCCTCAAGCCCCATGCCGCCGAATTCCCCGGTCGGCCAGGACGCGGCGTAGACCGGCGCGACAAAACTGCCCGCGGTCATCGCCATCGCGCCCAGGCCGTAGCCCTTGCGCAGGAAGATCGCCACCACCGGCGAAGTCAGGCGCGCACTTAT
>CAYGOX010000023.1:0-20074 GCA_964351485.1 uncultured Halioglobus sp. | reverse complement strand
CCACTTCCTGCGACTGAAGGAGAATGCTCCCCGGTTCTATCATCTGCTGCGCTTCCTGGCGCTGCTGTCCGTACTGGTCACGCCGGGGCTCTTCTTCACCAACTACCTGTACGTGAAGTACTTCCTGCACGCCACGTCTTTCACGATCATGGCGCTGATTATCGCCTGCTCTTTCATGCTGGTGCTGCGTCGGGATCGCACCGCACTGTTTATGCTCGCCTCGAACATCGTGCTGTTTCCAAGTATCACCATTGGACTGCTGCGCTTCCAGGCGCGGTTCGACCACGCGATCTGGGCAGAACACGCGGCCGAACTGGCGATTGTTATCGAGGCCATCATCCTCTCGCTGGGTCTGGCGGACCGCATTGCCAGCCTGCGGATTGGCCGCAACCGGGCAGAACAGGCCCGACTGGCCGAGCAGCGCGCGTTCTCCCAGCGCATGATCCGCTCGCAGGAACACCAGAAGCGAGAGATCGGCAAACTGCTGCACGACAGTTTCAGTCACCGGCTGCTCAACCTCAAATCGCAGATCGCCACGCTGGACAGGGGCGAACCGGGCGCCACGCAGGCCGCAGCGATGCGCGAAGCCGTCAACGAACTGCTCGGTGAAGTTCGGGATCTCTCCCACCTGATCTATCCCGCGGTACTCGATCACCTGGGCTTTGAAGCGGCAATCCACGCGGTCCTGCGCAGCGCCTTCGACAACACCGACATTGCCTGGCAGTGTGATATTCAACCGCTGGAATTGCCGCAGGATGTGCAACTGATGCTCTATCGCGCCACGCAGGAGTGCGTGAACAATATTCTCAAGCACGCGGGCGCCAGCGAATGTTTTGTATATCTTCACAGCGCAGCGGATAGCAAGGGGTTCGTCTTCTGTGTGAAGGACGACGGTGTCGGGTTCGACGTGACCAGCGAGCTGCGTTTCGGACTGCGCATGTTGCGCGAACACGTCCAGGTCACCGGTGGCGAGTTGTTACTGTATTCCGATAGCGAACTGGGTACGCGCGTCGAAATTCGCTTCTAGCGCGCCTGCGGCAGCGCGAACGCGGTGTAGTAGCGTCCCGGCGCGTTCCCCATTTTCGTCCCGCTGGCGCTGATCACAATGTACTGCCGGCCGGCCACGCTATAGAGCGCCGGTGTGGCAAATCCACCGGCGGGCAGTGCGTGCTCCCATAACAGTTCGCCAGTATCGCTGTCGAACGCCCGGAACATGGCGTCGGGCGTGGCGCCGATAAATACCAGCCCACCCGCCGTGGCCACGGGCCCACCGTAGTTGGCCGCACCGCGCCCGGACAGTCCCATCGAGAGAGCCTGGGGGTAATCGCCCAGCGGTATCCGCCAGCGAATACTGCCGCTATCGAGATCGACCGCGTTGAGCGTACCCCAGGGTGGCCGCGTAGCCGGCAAGCCGTCACTGGCGATAAAATCCGGGTAACCGGCGTGGGCGTAGTGCGTTTCATCGGCGGCTGCCTGCGCGGCGGGTTCGTCGTCCCCCGCCGTATACAGGTACGCCATGGCCCCAATGACACCGGCCATGCCCGCGCGATGATCCATGCCCGGCATGCGACCCCGTCCGTTGGCAATCACGTCGTACAGCGCCCACGGTGTCATGCGCCTGCCGATGCCGCGCAGCGATGGCGCAATGCCCGCACCGCGGCGATCCAGGCCGTGACACTGGGCGCACATCATCCGGTAAACGGCCTCCAGGCCCATTGCCTCCTCCATCGATGTACCCTGCGTTGGCAGCATCTGCAGGACCGAGGCGGTTTCATTGGCGTTGATGAACAACAGGCCGCGCCCGGCATCCCACGCCGAGCCACCCCACTCGGCGCCACCGTCAAAGCCCGGCCGCAGGATGGCGCCGGCCAGGCTCGGCAGGTTGTAGAGGCCCGAGGCGTCATAGCTCGCCAGACGCTGTGCGGCTTCGGCGCGCAACGCTTCGGAGCGGTCATCCAGGTCGTCCGGCGTCACACCCTGGGCGGTGAAGGGCTGCGGCAGCAGCGGAATTGGCTGACTCGCAGGCGGATGCTCTCCCGGTAACCCTTCGCCGGCAACGGCCTCTTCGCGGAGCGAGAACAACGGTGCGCCGGTATCGCGGTCAAAGACAAACAGGTGACCCGACTTGGTTGCCTGGACAACGGCATCTACCGCACGACCGTCGCGTTCGAGCGTGACCAGGTTGGGCGGCGACGGCAGGTCGCGATCCCACAGGTCGTGACGCACGATCTGGTAGTGCCAGCGACGCTCGCCAGTCGCGGCGTCGAGGGCCAGCAGGCTGTTGGCGAACAGGTTGTCGCCGGCGCGGTCAGCCCCGTACGTGTCCATGCTCGCCGAGCCGGTCGGGATGTAGACCAGCCCACGCGCTTCATCCAGCGCCATACCCGCCCAGGCGTTGGCGCCACCCGCGTACGCGTGCGCGCCCTCGGGCCAGGTATCGGCACCGAATTCACCGGCACCCGGTATCGTGTGAAAGCGCCAGCGCAGCGCCCCGCTGCGAATATCGTAGGCGCGGATGTGCCCCGGTGCCGCGCCGGTGAACTCGTCCACGCGCATACCCTGTATGAAAAGGTCGCGGTAGATCACGCCGGGTGTGGTCGCCGCGACAAAATCGAATTCGCGGCCATCGTCAGTCAGCGCAGCAGCAAGGTCCAGTGCGCCATAGTCGGCAAACCCCGTAATCGGCTGGCCGGTGCGCGCGTCCAGCGCGTACACAAACGACCCGGAACCGAACAGGATTCGCTCGTCCTCGCCCGAGGCATCGGACCAGTACAGCAATCCGCGCGACACCTGTTGCAGGGTGCGCGGCGGCGTCCACGACCAGAGTTCCGCGCCGGTCGCAGCATCCAGTGCAAATACGCGAGAGGCATTCGGTGCGCTACCGTACAGCACACCACTGACAATCAGTGGATTGTGCTGCATCTCTCCGGCGAGCGCCGGATCGCCCCCGGTCGCATCGTATTGCCAAACCGGCGCAAGGGTGTGGACGTTGGCGCGATTGACCTGGTCCAGTGATGAAAACTGGCTCGACGCCGTATCACCGAGGTAGACGCGCCAGTCGACATCCGTGGCAATGACCGATGAGCGCGCCTGCATCACCCCGGCGCGGGCGGCATCCGGATCGCTGCCCGAACAGGCACAGAGGACCGGAAGCAGTGCAAATGCGAGCAGGTCACGCACGGTTTTCATTGGGCCACAGTCTAGCCCAGAGTACATGCAGCGACCAGCGCCGCTACTGCTGCAACGCGGGAATATCGCGAAACAGCGCAAGCGCCTCGGGATTAGCCAGGGCATCGGTATTGTTGACCGGCTCACCGTGCACGACCTTGCGCACCGCCAGCTCCACAATCTTGCCGCTGAGCGTGCGCGGAATATCGGCGACCTGGACCACCCTGGCCGGGACATGCCGCGGCGTGGTGTTCTTGCGAATCGTCGTGCGGATCGTTTCTCGCAGCGTGTCGTCGAGTGTCAGCCCCGGTCTCAGGACCACGAACAGGACCACGCGCACGTCGTCGCCCCATTGCTGGCCGATCACCACGCTGTCTGTAACACCCTCAACGCGCTCCACCTGGCGATAGATTTCTGCGGTACCGATCCGCACACCGCCCGGGTTGAGCACCGCGTCTGAGCGGCCGTGAATAATAAATCCGCCGCGCGCGGTGACCTCGCCGTAATCGCCATGCGCCCAGACATTGGGAAAGCGATCGAAGTAGGCCGCGTGATATTTCTCACCGCCCTCGTCGTTCCAGAAGCCGATCGGCGCACTGGGAAACGGCCGCGTACAGACCAGCTCGCCCTTCTCCCCGATGAGCGACTCACCCTCCTCGCTCCATATCTCCACCGCCATGCCCAGGCCGGCAGCCTGAATTTCGCCTTCGTAGACCGGCAGCACCGGACAACCGCCGACAAAACACGACAGGATGTCGGTGCCACCCGAAATACTCGACAGGCAGACGTCCTGCTTGAAGTCGCGATACACGTAGGCAAAGTTTTCGTGGGACAGCGGCGAGCCGGTCGAGAGAATCGTGCGCAGGGTTGCCAGCGAGTGTGTGCGGGCGGGCGCGTGGCCGGCCTTTTCCAGCGCGCTCAAAAAACGCGGGCTGGTGCCAAACGCGGTGATACCCTCGCGATCGATCGCGTCGAGCAACAACTGGCCATCGCGCGCAAAGGGCGAACCGTCGTAGAGGACCAGCGTGGCCTCGCTGGCCAGGGCCGACACCAGCCAGTTCCACATCATCCAGCCACAGGTCGTGAAGTAGAACACCACGTCACCGGGGCGGACATCGACCTGCAACTGGTGCTCCTTGAGGTGTTGCAGCAGGGTACCGCCAGCTCCGTGCACGATGCACTTGGGAACACCGGTTGTGCCAGAGGAGTACATCACGTACAGCGGGTGATCAAAGGGCAGGCGCTCGAAGACGATGTCATCGGCCGCCTCGAGATAATCATCAAACAGCACCGCATCGCGAATACCCGCCAGATCGGGCGCTTGCCGCGTCAGCGGCACGACAACGACGCGCTCCAGGCTCTCGATTTGCGCAGCGATATCGCGCACGCGCTCCATCGAATCGCAGGTCTTGCCGTTGTAGTAATAACCGTCCGCAGCGAACAGGACTTTCGGCGCAATCTGCCCGAAGCGATCCATAACCCCGGACAGGCCAAAGTCGGGAGAACAGGAGGACCAGATCGCACCGATGCTGGTGGTCGCCAGCATGGCGACAACTGTCTCGCCAATATTGGGCATGAAACCGACCACACGATCACCGGGCACAACCCCCTGCTGCCGCAGGGCATCGGCGAGCTGCGCCACCCGCTCGTAGAGCTGGGCCCAGGTCAGCGTGCTGCGCTGACCGTTCTCCAGCAGGCTGACAAGCGCAACACTGTCATCGCGGCGCCGCAGCAGGTTTTCGGCAAAGTTCAGGCGCGCTGACCGAAACCATCGCGCACCGGGAAACTGCTCGCCATTGTCCAGTACGGGCTGCCCCGGACCCTCCCCGATCACACCGCAGTCGTGCCACACCCGGGACCAGAAGGCCTCGGGCGCTTCCACGGACCAGCGGTGCAGCGCGGCGTAATCGACCTCACCATCGCTCGCGTGACCGGTCTCGGCAGCAAATTGCGTGATACGCGCCGCGGCGATGCGCCCGGCCGAAGGAGTCCAGAGAGGTTGTGTCATGCAGCCGGGCTACCGTGCGTTAAACTGTCGAGGTGCGCATAATACTGCGATGCATGCTCAAAACTCCACCGACAACGGCAAACGTTCAGCCCGGAGCCCCATGGACAGTACAACTCCCGTAGACATTGAGCACCTGAAAACCTGGGAGGGACGACAGGAAACCGTCCAGGATGTGGTCAGCGAGCCGTTGCTGGCGCGCTTTCGCGCCGCCCTGGGCAACAACTGCTCGACGCGCGAGGCTGTCCCGCCCGGGCTGCACTGGTGCCTGACACTGCCAGCGGTACCCACAGACGCCCTGGGCGATGACGGGCATCCACAGCGCGGGGACTTCCTGCCGCCGGTGCCACTGCCGCGCCGGATGTGGGCGTCGAGCGATATCCACTTCGACCGGCCACTGACCGTGGGCGACGAAATTACCCGCCGCTCCGTCGTCTCCAGTGTCACTCTCAAAACGGGCCGGTCCGGTGATCCACTGGTGTTTGTCGATGTCGGGCATACGTATACGCAGGCCGACCAGCCGGTTATCCGCGAGACACAGACACTGGTCTACCGCGAGGTAACGCCTTACCGCGCGGCGCCCGGCGCGGAGCCCGCGCCCCAGGTGGCGCGACACCTCCCCTGCCCCGTGCTGCTGTTTCGCTACAGCGCGCTGACGTTCAATGCCCACCGGATTCACTACGATCAGGCCTACGCCACCGACCGTGAGCATTACCCCGGTCTCGTGGTGCACGGCCCACTGGTGGCCACGCTGCTCATGCAAGCGGCGCAGGACGCCAACCCCGAAGCGCGGCTGACACACTTTTCCTTTCGCGGCGTCGCCCCGGCGTTTGTCGACGAACCGCTGTCACTGGTGACCGGTGCCAATGATCAATGGGAGGCCCGCGCACCGGGCGAGCGAGTGACGATGCAGGCGCAGGCCGGGTTCAGCGCCTGATCAAAGCGCAGCGGCCTCCAGCCGGTGCTCAACCTGCATGTTGGTCCCAGGCTGCCTGGAAACGGCTTGCGCCGGCGCGCTGGCCATCCGGGTGATCGTCGACATCGGTGGCAATGATCAACACGAAATCGTTCGTACCCAGCGCCTCGCAGTAGGCTCCCAACTCATCGGCTTTCTTCCCGCCGGCCAGGATCGGGAGTATCGGTTTGTGTGACCCCAGTGGCGCCAGGCAGGCATCGATACAACGCTTCACTTCATCGGGATCCGAACCGCGGGTCAGCGCAGGGCCGGGCAACATCGCCATATCGCCACCACAGAGCCTGTCCAGCTTGATACTGAGGCTGTAATCCACGCCCACTTTCGGGTGGCGGGTCTGCATGTCGATACCGGCATTGTGCGCCAGGATAGGGACGGGGCACCGCGCACGGATATCTCGCAGAAACTCGATTCCCTGCATTCCGGTGGCTGCGACGACCCCGTCCACGCCCGCTTCAAGGGCGAAATCCAGCCGCTCGAGGCTCCTGACCGGGCTGTCGATGATATTGGCGAAATACCCTTTGCGCGCGCCGGTCTGCCGCGACATCTCTCGCACATGCTTTACCAGTGCAGGTACACGCTGCTCGAAGGGTGATAACGGATCATCCAGGGTCAACTCGTCGTCCTTGATGAAATCGAAACCGCCACCGAGCACCTCGGTAGAGATCGCAATCATGGACTCGGTCGTCAGCCCGACCGGCGGCTGCGTTGAGCGCGCGAACAACGGTCGCTCTGGCACACCCAACAAGTCGCGCAGACCTGCCACGCCGAAACGCGGACCGGGAAAGGCCGCCAGTATCGATTCCGGAAAAACGATATCCATGATCTTGAAAGCACTCAGCGTGCCGTGGCGGGGCAGCTCACCGTATACCACGCTCCACAGATGCGTGAGGTTGTCTCCGAACCCAGCGGCGGGAAAGGCGATGCGCACCGTACCGCAATTGAACCTCTCCCCTGCCAGGCAGCGCTCCTGGTCTTCACTGAACTCGCCCAACCAGTAGGTGGGGAGAATTCGGTCTGTCGACTCCCCCGCGCTCTGGATATCGACAACCTTGGCGATGCGTTCATCGGTGCAAAATGCAACGGGGATCCTGGACGCTATATCGACGGGCAGCGACTGCTCCTCGGCCATGAAAATAGCTGCCGATTCGAGGTCGAAGGGCGTCTCGATGTAATAATCAACCAGTACGTACTGCGCCGGATCGTCGTCCTCGCGCCACAGCAGTCGCGGATCCACGCTTTTGATGGAGGTACTCTTTCGCATGACTTACTTACACTCCCCCCCGGAGCAGGTATTTAACCAGTGCGGGAACACACTGTCGCGCACGTAATCCCAATCCTGTAACACCGTAATTTTGGGATTAACCTCGTCACTATCCACAATGTGCAGCGACTGGCCAATGGCCACCAGCAGTTCCCATAACGTCTGACGCTCAATGCCGGCGTTCAACGCGTCGTGCAGCAGGTCGACGCGGCAGGCCTGCGGGTTGGCCGGGATGCGGACAGTGCCGGCTTCCAGCGAAGCGGTCACGCAGCCGTCACGCGCTATTGCCAGCGGCACATGCGACGGCACAAACACCCCCGCCGCACCATGCCGGTGCGCGGCGATTGCCACCTGACGAATCAGCGATGTCGACGCCAGCGGCCGGGACACATCGCGCGCGATAACGAAGGGCGTTGCACACTGCGCCAACAACCGTCGGTACGTTTCCTGGCGGGTTGCGCCACCGTCAATAATGCGTACGCCGGGGACACCCGACAACAATTGCGCGGCCCGTTCCTCGGTACCCGGGGGAACGGCGACGCAGACAGAACCGGCAGCAGGTCGACCCAGCGCCACCACCCACTCGAGCAAGGTCCGCTCACCGAGTGTCAGGTAGGCTTTCGGTCCGAGACCCAGGCGCTCGCCGCGACCGGCCGCGGCCACCATTAGAGTGAAATCACTGACATCCATGCGGCAATCATCGCGCAGCGTGTATCCCAGTACGCACGTTACCACAGCGCACAGGACCCGACAGATTCAGTCCGCCCAAAACGAAAACAGGCTGACCGTTTCCGGTCAGCCTGTAGTGGGCAGGAGAGCGCGACTACACTGACTTGCGCTTACCCATCCGCAGACCAAGAATGGCCAGTGCGATCATCGGCAGCGTTGACGGCAGCGGTACCGGATCGGGATCGACCACCGGCTGCAGGCGCAATTCGCCGACGACCGAGAAGGCGCTGGCATCGGAGTTACCCTGTACACCGCCGAGGGTACCGAACAGGCGATCCCCATTGGAGAAGTCGACCCACGCGGTCGCGCCGATCAGCTGGTTACCCAGTACAGTGCCATTGGTGCCGCCACCGACCGAATCGACATCCAGGTCCCAGATAAAGGATTCACCCGGATCGAAATCGGTGAACAGGAAATCCAGGATGGTGTCGCCATCGCTCACCGACGGGGGCAGCAGGCCGGTGATGACGTCCGAGCCGTCCTTGGCCGCGAACTCGAGCAGACCATTGGCCGCGTTACCAGGGCAGGCATCGGCGGGCAGGTCAGTAACGTCGAAACAGGTACCGGTGGAAGTGATGTCCAGGTGGAAGCCGGTCACCAGTTGCCCTGTCGTTGAATTGTTCGAAATCGAAAAAGACTCAAATGCGGTATCCCCGTCGATCATAAAGCTCAGCATGGGAACTGCAGATGCCACCGGGGCAAACCCCACTGCCGCAGCCATTGCTACCGTTGCGCATGTTTTCTTCAGGACTTTCATTGGTCTTAACCTCTTTCAATAAATTGTTGTGGCGACGCGCCTCTCCCCTGGAGGCTTCACGCGCCGCGATACAGGCGATAACGCAAGCCGCGTGCCAGCCGCCCTGCCAGCGCGCATTGCGCGCATCGTGTTGAGAACCACCTCTCAAAGTGGCAGGCGTTTTGTGAACGGGTTCACGCTCGCCGACAACGCGATAGAATGGGCGGATCACGCGCGCTTCGGCCCGTGTAAAAAACCCTGACACCAATCCGCTCACCACACAGGCGCCCGGCGCATGCAATCGATCGATCACGAAGTTCTCCGTCACGCCCACGAATGGCTCGCGCACACGCGCCCCTGGTTATGCACCATCGTTCACACACTGGGCTCGTCGCCGCGACCGGTCGGTTCACTGGTCGTGTTCGCGCCGGACGGCCGCCAGGTGGGCTCCGTATCCGGTGGCTGCGTGGAGGAGGACCTGGTCGAGCGGCTACAGGCCGGACAATACGACGACAGCGCCACAACGCTGGTGGAATACGGCGTGACCGCCGAGGAAAACGAGAAGCTGGGCCTGCCCTGCGGTGGCCGCATTACCCTGTTGCTACAACGCCTGACCGAGCGCGACCAGCCCTGGCTGGCACAGGCCCTCGATGCACTGGCAGCACGCCGCTGTGTTGAGCGTAACCTCGACCTCGCAAGCGGCCAGTGCGAGGTGCGCGAGGTGCCGCGCTTTACCGCGCTGTCACTGACCGACACCCACCTGCGCCAGTGCTTCGGACCAAGACGCCGCATGCTGCTGGTGGGCGCGGGGCAACTGGCCCAGAGCCTGGCGAGCCTGGCGCTGGCGATGGACTACGAGGTACTGGTCACCGATCCCCGCGAGCAGTTTCTGGCCCAATGGGAGGGGCCTGAACTTTCTTTGCTGCCGGGGATGCCGGACGATGTGATCCGGTCACTGGCGCTGGACGAACACTGCGTGGTCATCACGCTGACCCACGATCCGCGCATCGACGACATGGCCCTGATGGAGGCGCTGCCCGGCGCGGCCGGCTACGTCGGCGCGCTGGGCTCCGTCCGCACCACGCAGAAGCGCCTGGAACGGCTGCGATTGCTGGATATTCCCGAAGCGCAGATCGCCCGACTGCACGCCCCGGTCGGCCTGGATATCGGCAGCAAGACGCCGATGGAAATTGCCGTGTCGATCATGGCGCAGCTCACGCAGCTTGCGCACCGCCGGCGCGAAGCGGCCCCCGGCGCCTGACTAGCGGTACACCGCCGGGCGCTTTTCCAACTCGGCCATGACCGTCTCGATCTGATTGGGCGTGCCGATGATCTCATCCTGCAATTCGGATTCCAGACGCAGGCCCGCCTCGCGTTCGAGGTAGAGGCAGTCGTTGAGCAGGCGCTTGTCGGCACGGATCGCGTCGGGACTGCGCTGTGCGATAGCGCGGGCGGTCTCCAGGGCCGCCGCCAGAGGATCGTCACAGACGCGCGTGACAAACCCGAGACCCTGCGCCTCCTCGGCCTCGAAAATCCTCCCGGTATAGGTGAGCTCGCGGACCACATCGTCGCGCGCCAGGTGACGCATGAGCTGGGTACCGGCCATATCCGGCACCAGGCCCCACTTGATCTCCATGACGGACATCCGGGTGCCCGGCGCGGCGTAACGGATATCGCCGCCCAGCGCGACCTGGAAGCCGCCCCCGAAGGCCACACCGTGCAGCGCGACAATGACCGGCACGGGCAGTTCGCGCCACAGCCAGGCCGCGTACTGGGGCCGGTTGGCGATGCCGTGGGTACGCGTGGCGAGTTTGCCCGACGCCACGGATTCCGCTGAACCTGTATCACCGGCGGCACCGGGATCCACCATCGCGGCGAAGTTGCCCATATCGAGCCCCGCACAGAACGCGCGCCCCTCGCCCGAGAGCACCACCACACGCACGGCAGGGTCTGAGCGCAGCTGTTCACCGGCCGCTATGATGGCGTTGAACATTTTTTCGTCGAGCGCGTTCATTTTCTCGGGCCGCGCCAGCCGTACGTCGGCCACGCCCTCTTCCACGCTGATGCGAATCCTGTCGTCCACGGCATATCCTCCTTCAGGTCGTGTTGTGGCCGACGTCGACACCGGAAGGTGTCAACGCCAGAGACATAAGCCCAACACTATGCGGGCAGAGCGGGTTATTTGTCGAGATGGGTGCGCATGGCCTCCAGCACGATCTCCGGACCGGAGCGTCGCTGGTAGTTTTCGGACTTGTCGAGCCACAGCACGGTGCCATCGCGATCCACCAGCAGCGAGGTGGGGACCGGCAGCGCGACTGTATCGTCACCCGGCATGGCCGTATGGAAGCCGTGGTTGCGCAGACCGAAGGCATCGGTCACCACCAGGTCCGGGTCCGAGAGCATCGTCGCCTGCAACCCGTGCAGGTGCCGCTCCGCCCGAATCTCCTCGGGGTGGTCGGTGCTGACCGTGACTATACGGACGCCGCGCTTGTCGAACTCTTCACGGAGCTCTTCCCATCGCCGTAACTCGGCGACACAGTAGGGTCACCAGTGCGCGCGGAAAAACTTGATCAGGACAAGATGGCCGTTGAGTGCACGCGAATCGAACAGCTCGCCGTGCTCGTCCGGCGCGGTGAAGCGCGGGATGGTATCGCCGACCTCAATCGAACCGGCGGCCAGTTCCTGCGTACTGACGGCCATCGTGAGCGGGAGCAGTGAACCGACGGCGATAGCCACCGCGGCCGCAACGCCTCCAAACCAGCCGGGGCGACGGAACAGCGCAAACAAGCCCAACGCCACGGCCGCAAGGAAAGCGACCACGAACAGGGTGCGATTTTCGGGGATGTTGACGGAACGGATGCTGTACATCCACCCGGCCGCAGTGCCCAGCGCAAGCACGAGGGCGACGAAGGCAAATTTTGCACCGGGTTTCATGTCATACCGCTCCAGTCGAGAATGGAACAGTGCCAGTCTAACAACGAAGCAGCCCGCCTGGCTAGGCGCGCGCGCCCGGACGTGGCGGCGCGGCTCTGCGCTGCGCGAGGGTGTTGGAGGGGCGCAATACGGGCACCAGGACAAAGGACACCACCACCATCACCACCGCGTACACCGCAGCAGGCGGCACCAGCGCCATGTCCTCGATCAGGTTGACCGCGATAAAGAAGGCCACCGGCGGATTCTGGACGCCGACCTCGAACACCGCCGTGGTTCGCTGCGCGGGCGGGAAACGCCCAAAGGTGGCCACCAGGTAAGCCGCGCCCGTGGTCAGCGCGAACAGCAGGATCGTGGGCAGGCCGGCCTCGATGAAAGCGGCGCGGTAGGTCGGGAACTCCAGGTACCACAGCGACACGATGAGGGCGAAGAACAGGACGGCGGTCAGCCGGAAAAGCCTGGGCTCCAGGGCGCGGCCGAAGTCGCTGGCAAAGTACCGCAGGCCCATACCGAGCGCGACCGGCACCAGGGTAATCACCAGCAACTGTTTGGCCAGGTAGTCCAGCGGGATGGTGATGAGTTGCGCCTGCGCACCCAACAACTGCTGTCCCAGGTAGAGGATGGTGGGAATGGAGACCACCGCCAGAATCGAACTGGTGGCGGTAAGTGCCACCGACAGCGCCACATCGCCCCCGGCCAGCCGCGCAAACGTATTGGACGTCACCCCCCCAGGACAGGCCGCCAGCAGCAACAGGCCCACCGCGACGGCAGGCGACAGCTCCAGCACCCGGCAGATCGCGACCGCCAGCGCCGGCAGCAGCACCAGCTGGCACACCAGTATCAGAAAAAACGCACGCGGCCGCGACAGCACGCGTGCGAAGTCCGCAACCGTGAGTCCCACCCCGATGCTGAACAGGATGGCAAAGATGGAAACACCGAGCAGGAGTTGTAGCGTCGCCGTGTCCAAGATGAGCGTCCCTTGAATCAGTTCATCAAGAGGCTACACCAAGCGTGGGATTGGAGCGAGCCAGGATGCTCGCACTGCGCCGCTCAAACTGCGCGTCATTGGCCTCGCTGGCCGGCAGAATCCAGAAGTCGCCGGCGCGAATACCCGCCAGGCAGGTCTGCGCCACCTCCTCCGGTTCCGTCAGCGGCATGTTCTCCATACCCGAGGCTTTGGCAAGATCCGCCATGGTGGTGTAGGCCACCGGCTCGTTGTCGTCACGCAGGTGATCGGGGCGGTTGCGCATGGAACTGAGGATATTGGTGTTGACGATATGGGGGCCGGGGAACAGCACGTGGGCGCTCAGCGCCGCCTCCTCCATCAGGAACTGGTAGTGCAGCACCTCGCTCATACTGGTCACGGCCGCCTTGGTCGCCGCGTAGATCGGTGTGGTGGGCAGCGACACCAGCCCACCGTTGCCCGAGGAGGTGTTGACCACGTGGCCCGGCTCACCGTGGGCCAGCATGTTGGGGACGAACGCGCGGATACCGTTGGCGATACCCATCACGTTGACGTCAAAGCCCCACTGCCAGTCATTGGGTGTCAGCGTCCACATACGACGCTGGGCTTCCTTGATCCCCACGCCCGCGTTGTTGCACAGGATATGGACATTGCCAAATGCCTCGCGCGTCTGCGCCTCCAGCGCGGCCATGGACTCGGGACTGGTCACGTCGGCGCGGATGCCGATCACTGACAATCCCTCATCGCGCAGCGCCGATGCGGAGGCCTCCCGCGCACCCGCCTCAATATCCGCCATCACCACATTCGCGCCGGCCTCGGCAAAGGCCCGGCACAGGCAGAAGCCGACACCCGAAGCGCCGCCGGTGACGACCACGGTCCTGCCGGTAAAAGTATCAGTCATGGAAAGTCCTCTGATAATCAACAGTCAGCGGGGCGTGTGCGGTGTTCAGGACACCGCCTCCAGGCCCGGCGCAACTCCGTCTTCACCGGGGTACGGGCCGCCGACATAGAACTGGGCGAAGTACTTGCGGAAACGCATGATCGGCCCGTCGCCGTCACACAGCACCGGATTGCGCAGGTGGAACTTGTTGTGCCAGATGGGGATATCCCCCTCCAGTCCGCGCTGCCCGTTGGTGCTGTCTATCGCCGCCTCCATGCCGAGCAGTTCAAACGAGTCGGGCGCATACTCGCGGTGCAGGTAGACAAAGCGCACCTCGACGGTCTGCGCGTTTACCGGTGTCACCAGTACCTGCAGCACATAATCCATGAAGCCCGAGAAATGCACCCACTTCTGTCCGGCGCCGTTCTGCACCACCGCCACAGTCGCCTCGATTTCGTGTTCCATGCCCGAGGAAGGATCGCTGACCTTGCGCGCGCCACTGACGCGGCTGCGTCGGATGTGCCCCTCGTAGGTAGTTTCGCCTTCGGGGACTGCTTCCATCTGGTGCACGAACTTGAAGTGGGCCACGTCGACGCCGTTTTCCGCGATCTCCTGCGGGCAGGAATCAAACGTCCACTCAAAGCGCCGGCGCTCGGTCCAGTCGGGGTCATCCCACTGTTCAATGGCCAGCACGTCGTGGTCCGGCGCCGCGCCCTCGGGGTGATACCAGGCCCAGATCACCTCGTTCTTTTCACACACGGGATAAGTCTTGAGACAGGGCTTGCCCTCCCACTTGGGCGGGATGCGGCTGGCGTAGGGAATACCGGTAATCACACCGTCGGTGTCGTACTGCCAGTGATGAAATGCACAGCGTATCGATTCGCCCTGCACGGTGCCGCCGTGCCCCAGGTGGGCACCGAGGTGCGGACAGACCGGCGAGGACAGCCCCACCTTGCCCGACTCGGTCCGGAACAACACCATGTCGCGATCGAAGTAGTGAACGTTGCGCACCTCCCCCGCCGCCAGTTCATCGCTATAGCCGATACAAAACCAGCCAAAGGGCATCGGCATGGGAAATCTTTCTGACATCGTATCCTCCGGTGATCAGTTAGGCCGCGGCGACTCCGAAATCGGATTTCAGCGGACCGATGCGCGCCGCGATCTCGCGCAGGGGTGCCGGATCGATATCGTAGCAATCCAGTGCATTGCGCCCCAGCATGGCGTCGATTTCGGCATCGGGCAAACCCTTCATGTAGGTCACGAGCTTTTCGTGTGTCTTGGGCCAGGAACCCTCCGGGTGCGGATAATCGGTGCCCCACATGATCCGGTCGATACCGATTTCGTGACGTACCGCGGTCGACCCCTCGTCGAACAGGGCGGAGGCGCCGATCCAGCAGTTGCGCCGGAAGTACTCACTGGGCGGCATGGTGAGATTGGACCGGAAGTCGCCGAGCTTGCCGCTGGTATGCTTGACCGATGCGCGTACGTCCATCAACTCAAGCAGGTGGGGCACCCAGAACTCGCTCACCTCGGTCAACGCAAACCGCAGCCGGGGAAACTTTTCAAACACGCCACCAAAAATCAGGTGCCACAGCGGGCGACCGGCCCACCAGGCAAACTCGGTGAGGAAGATACCGATAGCCCCGGGTAGTTCGTAATCGTAATCCGGCGACGGCCCCGAGTGCGTGTGGACCACCATGTTGTGCTCCTGGCAGAACTCCCAGATGGGGTAATACTTGGGGTGGTTGTAGGGATCCTTGTCGCCCATCAAGGCCGGGATCAGGATGCCCTTGAGCCCGTTCTTGTGCGCCCACTTCACCTCAGCCAGCGCCTCGTCCACGTCGTACAGCATCAACACGATCGCCAGCCCGATACGCCGCACCGGGTCTTCCTTGCAAAACTCGGCGATCCAGCGGTTGTGCGCACGCGCACCGGCCCACTGCAATTCGGGATCCACACCCCAGGGCTTGATCGACAGGCCCGCGCCGAAGGGCGGCGCGTTCTGCTCGGTAATGCCGTCGGGGAACAGCACCTCGGCAGCCACGCCGTCGCCGTCGATCACGCGGTTGCGCACCGCGCCGTCCCAGGCGCCCTTGAGGTCTTCCTCGATACCCTGGCGCCACTTGTCGTTAAATTCTGCCAGCAGCAGCTTTTCTTCGGCCTCGCGCGTCTTTTCCTTCTGTATCGGCAAAGCGAAATCAAACGCCTCGTGATACTTGCTTTCAAGATAGTCGCGGTAGCCCTCCATCGGCAAACCGGCGTGGCCGTCGGTGGAAACGATCAGGTAACGATCCATGGTCTTCTCTCCTCAATACTTAACGCGCGGCTAGTCCCAGATGGGACCGCCCAGGTGGCCGGGCCAGCGACTGCCGGAAATCGTGTCGACATGCGGCCAGAACGCCTCGGGGTCCAGCGGACCTTCCAGTGTGATCTCTCGGCTGAGATACTCGGGGTACCACAGGTGAGCCGATACCTGCTCCAGCAGGGGCAGACGTGTGGCGATCGGATCCCAGGGGCTCTCGCGCAGGGTCAGCTTGCCATCCAGCGCGATGCGGTGACCGGGACCGTATTTGCCCGCCACGCGCACGATGTGGGGCGGGAAGTCGTAACCCTTGCCGAAACCCACTTGGCGCGACACCTTCACCCACCACTCATTGCGCTCCAGGCCCTCGGGCGGTAGCGGATCTTCATCTGCCACCGTGCCCTCGAACTCGACAAAGGTGTAACCCTGGTGCGTGCAGCGGGCGCTCACCTTGTCACCGGACCGGTAGTAGTCCGTCTGGCAAAAGAACTTCGGCTGGCCGTTGGCAGCCTGGCAAATGAAAATCGGCGCTTCCTGGTCGATGCCGTAGCCGATCGCCCACTCGCCATCGATGCCGTCGTAGGCCGCATCTACGGTCATAATGATGCCGTACTCGGGCTCGTCGTTGACCGGCAGGTTGTAGATGGTCAGTGTGACATGGGCGGTATCCATCGGGACAACACCGGGCGGCAGCAGCGCTGCCAGCTTGTCCGGGTCGGTGCGATAGACGATTTTCAACATGGGCCACTGGCTGATTTCGCCCGGTTTGATCGACGGTTCATCCATGGGAAAGGAAACTCCTGTGCTTGTCATTGTTTGCGTACAAGCTACACCCTCGCCCAGGGGCTAAAAACCGTGTTGTCGTGGTTAGAGTGTTTCCGCTGGGCGCCAATTGTGCGGCCGCGCGGCCGGGCGCCGCTCAGCGCGGGGAATACCAGATTGCGGAGCTGATCGCGCGCTCGCGCAGGCTCACCGGTTCGGGCGGCTCGACGCCCAGGCGGACGGCATCGTAGGTCGACCAGCGCGGTGTGGGGATTTCCAGCGCCCGCGCGTAGTAGAACGCGTGCTGGGCGGGATCGAAGTCCGGGTCGCGCCAGTAGGCCCGCAGCGACTGTGCACCAATGTCATTGGTGTACGTGGCGGTCTCTGGATCGACCGTGTTGCCCACCGGCGGCACCTCCCCATTCTCCAGGGGTTCGCGCCCGTCGGACAGCGCGATATCGTAGATACGTTCATGACTGACGCCATCGGCATCGGCCCAGCCCTTGATGATCTGGAGCCGGTCCAGGTTCGCCCCCTCGGGATCTTTCGCTACCCAGGCCAGGAACGTCGGGGCCTGCGGTGAATCGGCAGCGCCCGGTTCACCCCGCAGTTCACCACCCATCGGCACGCCGCGTGCGTAAGCCGCATCGAGCAGATCGGGTGTCTGCAACAGCGATTCGTCATAGTCGAAACCGCCGAAAAAACGCAGCCGGATGCGCGGACCGGAAGTGGCGTAGGTTTCGCGGCGCGCCAGCGCGTCAAAAATCGCGGCGCGCGTATTCTCTTGCGCCCAGACCGCGGCGAGGCCCGCCGCGCCCCAGCGGCGCGCACGGTGCAGGGAGCCAGGCACGTAAATGGATTTACCCAGGCGCAGGCCCGCGGTCCCGTCCATCAGGGGCAGTTTGCCGTGGTGATTGTCTTCCTCGACCGAGGAACTGGCGTTATGACTGTCACTGCTGCCGATCACACCGAAGCGGTAGGGGTTGAAACCCTCGCGTTGCGAAAGTCCCACACCGGTTCGCAGCGCGTCGCGGGCATAGCTGCCGGCGGGCTCGCTGAGTCCACCACTGGCCCCCAGTTTATCCGACATGATTTCGAAATCGGCAAACTCGTCCTCGGGCGACAACATCGGGTGCGTTTCCGAGGCGCCCTTGATCTGCAGTATCTCGCTGATCGGCTCATTGCGCAGGCGCTGCTGCGCCCAGGCGTCGTTCAATGCGGATCCATCGTAGGTGAACTTATCGTACATAAGCCCGTTGGAGACGTTCGAATTGTGCGGTATCGCCAGCACGCGCATGCCCGCCTCGCGCTGGCCGTCGAGCGCCTGCCACAGGTCCTCGGGATTTTCCGAATCGACGGACGTGAACGGCCGCTCGGGCACGTGGGTATCGCGGTAGATCACGTTGCGATGCAGGTTCTGGCCATCGGGCGTGGACGTCCACTCGTAACCGATCAACGCGGTGAAGACCCCGGGTTCATTGTGCGCGTTGGCGGTATCGATCGTGTGTTGCCAGGCATCGAGCACGATGCGCTCGGCCTCGCTGGAGCCGGCATAGGTTTCCAGCCCCGTCACCTGCCCCACCGTTCGCAGCAGCGCGACAGTCAGCGACAGCGGGCCATCGTTGAGCAGGCGCTCGCGCAGACTGCGCTCTTCCAGCGGCAGCGTGCGCGACTCGTCCAGCCGGGCGACGCCCATGTACTCGGAGTGGTCGGTCACCGCGGCGAAATCCAGCGGGCGGTCGATCCGGATCGGGTAGCCGGCACCGTGGCCGATCGTGCCGCCGCGCGCAAACACGTAGGCGTCGTCGGGCGTGGCGCGCACACCGAGCAGGTAGGCATCGGTGGAATAGCTGGTGTGAATATGCAGGTCGCCCCACAGCAGGTTGCGCTGCGCATTCGGTGCGACGGCAGGTTTCGGCGGCGGCGCGGTGCGCATACTCTCGTCGAACGCGGGGAACAGCGTGGGATCCTCAACCGGGCTGCAGGCAGCGCCCAGCCCGAGTGCGGCGATTGCGAGGGCCCGGCGCAGGCCTGCGCGACAGTGCGGCGGTGTCATACGGTTTATCTCAGTCATGGGCAGCCTCCCTGGCAATGGATCTCGCGCGACGCTTGCGCCACAACAGGATCACCGCCGCAACCAGCACCAACCCCACACCGACAATGACCGTTCGGTAACGCGGCAGAAAACTGAACAGCAGCGCATTGATGGCGACCTGCCGGTTCAGTGAATAGTTGTCCGGCATGGGCAGTACGCCCATGGTTTGCTCGTACTGGTGGTAGTGAGACAACATGGCATTGAAGGTCTCCGGCTGCGATTCGCGCAGATCGCGCGTTTCACCAGGATCCGCAGCGAGGTCAAACAGCCGCCACTGGCCGTCCCCGGCAGGTGGACGGTTACGGGTGATTTTCATCGAGCCGCGGTACAGCGCGCTGTTGCCGGAAAACTCAAACCCCGTGACGCGCCCGGCAGCGTCGCCGGGAAGCGCCACGCCCGCCAGCAGCGGCAGCAAATTATCGCCGGCCGGTTGCACGAAGGTTTCATCCGGCGCCATCGGCGGCACATTGGCCAGTGCCAGGATGGTCGGCAGCAGGTCGGTGACATGCACGCGATCAGCGATCACCCGGCCGCCCTGCCCCGGCACCGGGCCGGCCACAATCAGGGGAGCACGCAACCCGCCCTCACTCGCGGAAAACTTCAGCCCGTGCAACGGTGTATTGGACACCCTGCCCCAGTGCCGTCCGGCAGAGACCCAGCTACCGCGCGTACCGAGGGTTTCCACGTTGCGGTGATAGTGTTTTTCCAGCCAGCGCCGGGCGGAAGCGTTCTCATAGGGTTCACTGGCCGCGGCGCCATTATCCGACAGCACGATGAACACCGTGTTGTCATACACCGCCCGCTGGCGCAGGAAGTCGAGCAGCCGCCCGACCTCGTGGTCCATTGCAGTGGCCATCCCGGCGTAGGCCTGCATGCGGCGCGCCTCGAAATACTGTTCGTCAACGGACAGCGCCTGCCAGTCGGCGTCCGGACCCGGCGCGAGCGCAACACCCGGCGCCAGCATCCCGAGCTCCCGCAGGCGGTCGATGCGCTGCTGCCTGACGGCGGCCCACCCTTCCAGATACTGTCCGCGGTAAGCGTCGATAAATTCCGCGGGCGCCTGCAACGGCGTGTGATTGGCCTGAAAGGCGAGATAGGCAAAAAACGGCTGCCGATCGCGGATCGGCGCGGCAAGGTTGTCGATGAGGCGGTCGACAAAATAGCGGGAGGAGTAAAAGTCCTCCGGCAGCGCGTCGAGTCGCGCACCGCCTTCGTACCATCGCGCCGCCGCCTGCATGGGCAGGTACGGCCGCATTTCGAAGTTG
>CAYGOX010000022.1:6128-20283 GCA_964351485.1 uncultured Halioglobus sp. | reverse complement strand
ACCATTCGCTGCCCCTTCCACGGCTGGCAGTTCGGCGAGGATGGCAAGTGCGCACATATTCCCTACTGCGAGGAAATTCCTGAGCGCGCACGCATTCGCACCTGGCACGTGGAGGAAAAAAACGGCGAGATCTACATGTGGTTCCACCCGGAGAACACGGCGCCGCAATGGGAGCTTCCCGAACTGCCTGAGCTGGACGATCCGAACTGGAGCCCGCCGCGTTACACGGAGTTCCTCGTGCCGGCTCACGTGCAGGACATCGCGGAAAACTCCTGTGACCCGGTGCACTTCCAGTACGTTCACGGACAGGTCGATACGCCGCCGTCGGAAGTCACGATCGACGACGATGGTCGCACCCTGCACCTGCACTCCGACGCACAAAAGGCCGAGGTTCCTTTGCACCTGCACGCCACGGTCTACAGTCCCGGTTTCGCCATGGTGCGCAACACCTACGGCCCCAATGCCGAAATGGTGATGTACAACAGCGCCCAGCCGATCAATCGACACGAGACACGGATGCGCTGGACGCTCACGGTTCGCAACGAAATTGTGGACCTGGCGGGTGACGACGTGATGGACGGCATCATCGCCGGGTTGAATGACGACTTCCCGATCTGGGCGAACAAGGTTCACAAGCACCGCCCGGTGTTCTGCAGGGAAGACAAGACCCTTGTGACCTTCCGCAAGTGGGTGCGGCAGTTCTATATCACGTCGCAGGACAAGCGGGAGATTGCCTGAGTGAAGGATTTCACCGGTAAGGTCGCGCTGATCACCGGCGGTGCCAGTGGCGTCGGTCGCTCCCTGGCGTTTGCTTTGGGTCGGCGTGGTGCCCGGGTTGCCGTTGGCGATGTCGATGCCGCCGCCATGTCGGCGGTGCAGGCCGACTTGCAGGCCGAGGGTATCGACGCGATTGTCGAGCATTGTGATGTCACGCGGCTGGAGAGCCTTGAAGCGCTGGCCGATCGCGCCGAGGAAGCGTTGGGACCGCTGGACCTGGTCTTTGCCAACGCCGGCATCGGTGCCGGCGAAAGCGGCCCGATGTGGGAGTATTCCACCAAGGACTGGCAGTGGTGTCTCGATGTGAACCTGTGGGGTGTCATCCACTCGATAACCGCCTACATGCCGCGCCTGGTGGCGCGCAATGCCGAGGCGCATTTTGTCGTCACCGGTTCGGGCAACGGGGCGTTCCTCGTGTATCCTGACCAGCCGATCTATACGGCGAGCAAGGCTGCTGTGCAGGCCATTACCGAAAATCTCCACTACCAGATGCAGGCGGCACAGAGCCCTGTGAAAATCAGTGCGCTGTTTCCCGGCCCGCACGTGGTGGATACCGGCCTGTTCAACTCCGGCCGCGTGCGTCCCGATGCCTTGAAAAAGGACGTGGAAGGCAATGAGTCAGGCATCAGCTCTGTCGAAGACATGAAGAAAATGTGCGCGGAGTTCGGCATCGAGCTGCAAACCACGCACCCCGACGAGGTGGCCGCAATGGCCCTGGCGGGGCTGGAGCAGGATGCGTTCTGGCTGCTGGAGACCACGCCGGAAACCGATGCGAAAATCCGCGCCCGCACCGACATGATCCTCAATCGTGAAACACCCGTGCCCGCAGCAGTGGGCGCTTAATCATTACCGACGAATAACACCGAGAAGGAAACGCTATGAGCAATGAAACTGCTGTACCGCAGGGCAACCCCGGCGATATCGTTAATTGGCCGATGTTGAAAATCGTGTATCGCACCGACCCGAAAAATATTGCGGCGCTGTTGCCACCGGGTATCGAGCCCGGTGCCAATCCGCACGTCAACCTCACCATCTACAACTTCCCCGTACCGGACGAGCCCGAGTACGGCATCGTCACCACCGTCGATGCAAATTACAACGGCGTGCAGGGTGAGTTCACCCTCGGTTACGGAATCGACCAGGAGTCGGCGATCTTTGTCAGCCAGGAAACCAATGGCCAGCCCAAGTATCCCTGTGAAACGGAGTTCTACCGCCTCGGGCCGCTGGTCCGCGCGCGCTGCGTTCACCAGGGTTACACCTTTGTCGAGTTCAGCGGCACGTCGACCGGGCCGACGGATCCGGGCGGCGAGTTTGAGCAGAACGAGTGGTGGCTGAAATACTCGCGCGCGGTGAGCGTGGGCGGGCCGGCGACCGGGTTTGATTTTCCGCCCCACGTGGTGCGCGTGTGCAGCAAGTACGGGACGGCACACCGGGAAAACCTCGAGGGCACGGTCGTACTGCGCGACAGTCCCTGGGATCCGCTGGCCAGTCTCCTGCCGATGGAAGAACAGGTGGAAGCCTACCTGTGGTGGCCCGTTTTCCTCGATCGTTCAATCACCCTGTTCGGCGAGCTTGATGCCGAGGCTTTCCTGCCCTTTGCCGATACGATCTCCGGCTCCCGCTGGCCGGGCGAGAACGGTGGGCCCAAGCGCAGCTAGCGTCTGAAACAGATGTCCATCATCGCTACGACAACGCCGGCCCCGAGCCGGCGTTGATACGTTTGTCACTCCCGTGAATCGCGCCACCCTGACAACCTGGGCCCCGGCACTGGCCGGTATGGTCTGCATGGGGCTGGGCGCCGGTCTGATGGGCGTCTACGGGTTCTTTGTCGCGCCCCTGTCCGAGGAGTTCGGTGTGGGTGCCGCGGTACTGAACATCGGGCCGGTCGCGTTGCTGTTGGTGCCCGGCATTGTCGCGCCAGTCGCGGGCCGTCTGGCAGACCGCGTGCCCATCCGCCGGATGATGCTCCTCGGTGTGACCTTCGCCATGAGTTGGCTGATTCTCATCGGCCAGGCCAGTGCCCTGTGGATGGCGGGTACCGGGTTCTTCCTGATGGTGTTGGGCATGACGTTCTACGGTCCTGTCGTGGTCAACGGTCTTATGGTCAAGGTCTATCCGGGGCGTGAGGCCCGGGCGCTGGCGATTGCCGCCATGGGCATCAGCTTTGCTAGTGCCCTGCTGCCGCCCATCACCGGGGCGCTGTTGCAGATCGTGGACTGGCGAACCACACTGACGGTTCTGGGTGTAGTGCTGATGGTTGTCCTCTGGGTCGCGATTTTGCTGGGCATCCCCGACAGTGGGCTGTCAGCCGAGGAGTCCAGGGCAGAACCGCTCGGTCGCGAGCTGTATCGACAAACCCCGTTTTGGCTGGTGGGCTTTTGTGTGGCGCTCGCATTCAACGCCGCCATTGTCCTCGCCGTCTGCTATCCAACGCACTTTGCGACGACGGGGTTTACCGTTGCGCAGGCCGGCCTGCTCATAGCCACCACCGGAATGGCCGGACTCATGGGCAAACTGATTATTGCCTGGTTGGGTGATGCCGGCAAAGCCCACGTCAAGTGGTTGGCCATCGGCCTGTTACTGATTCAGGTGGTTGGGCTGGTACTGCTGTATTTGTCCTCGACATTAGTACCCGTCGTTCTGTCGGTGATGCTGCTGGGGTTCGGTGTTGGCGCGTTCCTGCCCATGCATCCCTACCTCAACAGCCAGTATTTTGATGCTGACGTGATTGCCCAGGTCAACGGGGCACAGATGCCACTGTTTCTCCCTTTCGGCCTGATCGGCGCCCCGCTGGCTGGCTATGTATTCGATCAAACTGGCAGTTATGGTCCGGTCCTACTGGGCCTGGCGGTGTTACTTGTGGCGGCGGCGATACTCGCATTCAAGCTGCCCGCAGCGCGCAAATGACATTATACTGCGCGCACTAATCGCATAATTAACACCGGAGTTCCGCATGCCCCAACCGCTGCGACAGCTGCTGCATAACCTGCTGATGGCGCTGACGAAATTTTTTGCTTCCTTTGCGCCCGCCTCGCGCCACGCGGTGTTTGCCGGGCCTGGCAGTTCCGGCCACCTGTGCGATCACATTGTCCGAACCGGTGCTCGGCGTATTCTGGTGGTTACGGACAAGCCGCTGCGTGAACTGGGTGTCGTCGATGCAGCCATTGCCCGTCTGGCCGCCGCCGACGTTGAGATTGAAATCTACGATGGTGTACTGCCCGATCCGACTTTCGACCATGTCGCCGCCGGCGCGAAGGTTGCCAGGGCGCACGCGTCCGAGGTGGTGCTGGCGATCGGTGGCGGTTCGTCTATCGACGCGGCCAAGCTGATCGCGGCGGCAGCCACTGGCGACGGTAACCCCGCCGACTGGGTCGGTTTCAGCAAAATCAAGCACGATCCGCTGCCACTTTTTGCGATCCCCACGACGTCCGGGACCGGGTCGGAGGCGACCATGGGCGGTGTGATCTCCGATCCCGAGACCCACCAGAAATCCATCGTCGCGGCGCCGAGCCTGCTGCCCGCGGCCGCGGCGCTGGACCCGGACCTGATCATCGGCCTGCCGCCGCACATTACCGCCGCGACGGGTATGGACGCGTTGACCCACGGCATCGAGGCCTACATTGGCACCTGGGATCGCGGGACCCGCAAGGAAGATGCGCGAATCGCGGTCAAGCTGGTGTTCGATCACCTGAGGCGCGCCTGCAGTGACGGCGGCGATATTGATGCGCGCAACGGCGTCGCCATGGGCGCGTACTACGCGGGGCTGGCGATCAATCAGGTGAACGTGGGTAACGTGCATGCGATCGCGCATCAGCTGGGTGGGAAGTACGGCATTCCCCACGGTCTGGCCAATGCCCTGGTGCTGCCGCACATACTCGAGTTCTCGGTAAACGAGGCCGCCCCGGAGCTGGCGGAGCTGGCCCTGCTGGTCGGCGTCGGCAGCGAGGGTGAAAGCGAGGCGGAGCTGGCGCGCAAGTTTATCCAGGCCGTGCGCGAGTTGCGCAGCGATGTGGGTATTGGTGATACCTCGGACAAACTTCAGCGCGCTGATTTCGACAGCCTGTGCCAGGCGGCCATGGCCGAGGGCATTGGCTACCCGTCGCCGCGCCTGCTGGATCGCGACAGCACACTCCAGATACTGGAAAAGGTCGCCGCCTGACGCCGCGTGAGCGAGTCGGCTAGGTTGCCATCGCCTCGCGGCTGATCGACAGTTCTTCGTCGTGTTCCGCCGTTTCGGGAATCTGCTGGTACCAGTGCACCCCGTTGTCGTCCAGCGTGCGCGTGATGCGGTGCCTGCCGAGCAGGCAGTTGAGGTGCGCCAGGGTTTCGCCGGTCGCCAGGCCCAGTGAGTCGGGGCCGATCTCGCGAGAAAACAATGCGGGGAAGCAATCGACTGCGCGCCGGGGTTGGTCGAGGTAATCGAACAGGCTGGAGAGATCGCGCTTGTGGTTTTCCATGATCTGCGAGAGGCGCACGTGCAGGCCGGTGAACGGCGCTTCGTGGGCCGGCAACACCAGCAGGTCATCGGGCAGTGTCTCCCGAATCCTGGCACTGGAGCGGAGCCATTCCTTGAGCGGGTCGCCGTCCGGTTCGGTGGGGAACACGCTGACATTCGGTGTAATACGCGGCAACACCTGATCGCCTGAAATCAGCAGCTTCAGCGCCGGACAGTACAGCGAGGCGTGTTCCGGCGAGTGGCCCGCACCCACGATCACCTGCCAGTAGCGACCGCCGATGGTCAGCGTCTCGCGATCGACGATGCGGCGGAAGCTGTCTGGCAACGAACCGATGGCGCGCCCGAAATTACCAAACTTCTGCCGGTAGCTTTCCAGCTCCGCGTCGTCGTAGCCCGCGCGTCGATAGAAACGCAGGGCCACTTCGGGGGCAGCACGCCCGGTGTCGCCTGCCATCGCGCGGCACATCAGGAATTCTTCGCGGCTCATCCACAGCGAGCAGTCGAAACGCTCGGTAATCCAGCCCGCCAGACCGACGTGGTCCGGGTGCATGTGTGTGCAGATGACGCGTTTGACCGGTTTACCCTGCATGAAACCGGTGAACAGCTTCTCCCAGGTGGCAATTGCGTCCGGCAGGTTGAGGCAGGTGTCGACGATGGTCCAGCCATCCTCATCTTCCAGCAACCACAGGTTGATGTGATCCAGCGACATGGGCATGGCAAATCTCACCCAGTACACGCCTTCGGCGATGGGCAAAGGTTCACCGGCGGGGGGATCGGCCAGTCGACCGAAGGGATAGGTCAGGCCGCGGTACAGCTCGTTGATGTCATCTCTCATCTCGGGGCGTACTGTACCAGATCGCGCTGGTGACCGCGCGCTCCTGTATCGCGGCCGGTTGCGGCGCTTCGATGCCCAGAGTTTTGGCATCGAAGGTCGTCCACCGCGGGGTCGGGATCTCGAGGACGCGGGCGTAGTAGAACGCTTCCTGGTCGGGATCGAAGGTGGTATCCACCCAGACCGCTTTGAGCTGGTCCTCCCCCAAGGTATTGCTGTAGGTGGCGTTCGCCACGTCGACAGTACTGCCCACCGGCATCACTGTGCCATCGGGTCCGCGAATACGCTGGCCCGACCAGGCGACATCAAACACCTTCTCGTGGGACGTTCCGTCCTCGTCGACCCAGCCCTTGATCACCTGGACGCGATCGAGGTTGGCGCCGTCGGGGTCGCGAATCGCCCAGATGGCGAACATGGGGCGCTTGCCCGTGCGCGGCGGCAGGGTCTGCCCCATGGGCACCGCGCGCTTCTGGAGGCGCGCGAGCCAGTTGTCTTTTTCCAGTACGTCCGGCCCGAGCTTCCAGCCGCCGAAAAACCGCACTGTAATTCGCGGCCCGGAGGTGGCGTAGGTCTCCTTGCGCTGCATCGCGTCGAAGATTGCCTCGCGGGTGTTTTCGGTTGCCCACACGCCCGCCAGTCCCGCAGCGCTCCAGCGGCGGCCGCCGGGCATGCTCTGTGGATAGTATGAGGCGGTGCCCATGCGCATGCCGGCGCTGCCATCGAGCAGTGGTAACTTGCCGTGGTAATTGTCTTCCTCGACCGGGGAGCTTGCATTGTGGCCGTCTGAGCTGCCGATCACGCCGAAGCGGTAGGGGTTGAAGCCCTCGCTGTGGGTCATCTCGATACCGGTGCGCAGCGCATCGCGGATGTAGCTGCCGCGGGCAGCGGAGTCCGACTGGCTGGCGGACAACTGTGTATCGTAAATTTCAAAACCGGCAAAGGCATCCTCGTCGGACAGCAGTGGGTGAGTTTCGGACGAGCCTTTTACCTGAAAAATTTCGCTGATCGGCTCGTTGCGCATCCGGCGCTGTGCGTACGCGGCGTTCATTGTCCCGCCGTCGAACATCACGCGATCGTACATGAGACCGTCGCTGACGTTGCCGTTGTGAGGGATCGCAAACACCTGTATGCCCTGTTCACGCTGCGCCTCCAGCGCGGTCCACAGGTCGCGCGGATCCTCGGAGTCGACAGAGCTGTAGGGCAACTCGGGTACGTCGGTGCCGCGGTAGATGACGTTACGGTGCAGATTGCGCTCCTGCGGCATCGAGGTCCACTCGTAACCGACGAAGGAGGTGAATCGGCCCGGCTCGTAATGACGTTGTGCGGTGTCGACGATTTCCTGCCAGGCGGCGCGGCTGATGTCCTCCCAGCCCGGAACAATGGCATTCTCCAGATCGAAGCCCCACATCGAGCTGGTCACCATCAGGGTGTTCTGCAGGCGATTGTTCTCGAGCAGCCGGTCGCGCAGGCCGCGGCGGTTCAGCGGCAGGTCGGGCTGTGTTGCGCGCAACACGCCCAGGTATTCCGCGTGATC
Organism: uncultured Halioglobus sp.; assembly: GCA_964351485.1. GTDB lineage: Bacteria > Pseudomonadota > Gammaproteobacteria > Pseudomonadales > Halieaceae > Marimicrobium. Next base: position 12,684 of record CAYGOX010000022.1, on the reverse strand, counting down.
GGTTACCGCGGCGAAGTCGAGCGGCCGCTGCATGCGGATGCCGTAGCCCGCCGCGTGCGCAATTTCACCGCCCTTTACGAAACGGTAGGCGTCGTCGGGGGTTGCCCGGACACCGTTGGTATAGGCATCTGTAGAAAAACTCGAGTGGATGTGCAGGTCGCCCCAGTACAGGTTGCGATCGGCGTTGAACGCGGTTTCCCGTAACGGTTGCACTGGTGCCGCCTTCTCCGGATCGAAGGCCGGGAACAGGCTTGGATCCTCGACCGGCCCGCAGGCAGTGACGAGCAGTGCGGCAGCGGCGACCAGGCCGCCCCGCAGAGTGCGGACTGCCGGGCTTTTAGCTGACACCGCGGGACTTGCCTTCCCAGTACTGCGCGCGCACCGCTTTCTTGTCGGGTTTGCCGACCGGCGTCAACGGGATAGCCTCGACAAAGTCGATGGTTTTGGGCGACTGCACCGACCCCTTGGCTTCCTTGACCAGCGCCTGCATGGAACGCGTGAGTTCATCGCTGGCCTCAAAGCCCGGCTTGAGCACGACCACTGCCTTGACGGACTCGCCCCACTGGTCATCGGGCACGCCGATGACCACGACCTGGCCGACAGCCTCGTGTGTCGTCAGCACGTCCTCGACTTCACGCGGGAAAACATTGAACCCGCCGCTGACGATCATGTCCTTGGTGCGATCCACGATGTAGAGGAAACCGTCGTCATCGAGTTTGCCGACGTCGCCGGTGTGCAGCCAGCCCCCGGCGAATGCCTCGGCAGTCTGGTCGGGCATGTCCTTGTAGCCAGCCATGACCAGCGGCCCGCGGATACAGATCTCACCGGGCTCGCCTTCGGGAACCGGCTGATTGTTTTCATCCAGCAGCGCCAGGTGAATCCAGGGCGCCGGGCGGCCGCAGGAGGAGAGGCGTTCGGGTTTGGACAGGTCGTGTTCCTTGCGGCGCATATTGGCCAGCACCATGGGGGCTTCGGACTGACCGAAGAACTGGTAAAACACCTGGCCCCACTTTTCGATACCCTCAATGAGTCGCGCCGGACTCATCGGTGAGGCACCGTAGAAAATCGTTTCCATGCTCGACATGTCCGCCGTTGCCGAGCGCGGTGAATCCAGCAGGAAGTAGATCATTACCGGCACGAGCATGGTGCAGGTGATCTTGTGCTGCTCGACCATGTCGAAAAAATCGTCGGGGCTGAAACCCTGCATCACGTAAAACGCGCCGCCTTTTTGTAGTACAGGAATAAAAAACGCCGCCGCCGCATGTGACAGCGGAGTCGCGATCAACATGCGCAGGTCTTCGGGGAACTCCCACTCGGACATCTGGATCTGTGTCATGGCCGAGGTCACACGGTAGGGACTCATAACGCCTTTGGGCTTGCCGGTGGTGCCGCCGGTGAAGTTGATCGAAGCAATGTCTTCCGGATGTACATCCGGCGCAACCAGCGGCGCGGGTTCGAACGTGGCCGCCAGCGCGAGATAGTCGTCACCGCAGGTGGTGGGGCCAAACGCCAGCAGGTTCTTCAGGCCTGGAACGCGTTCCTTGAGTGCAGTGGCCACTTCCTCGAATGCGGTGGGGTCGAAAATCAGCGTGTCGATTTCCGCCGCTTCCAACACATAGGCGTGGTCGTCGAGTGAACCCAGCGGATGCAGCGGCGTGCCGATGCAGCCGTTCAGTTGCATGGCGGCAATGTTGGACAACACTTCCGGACGGTTGGTTGAGATCACCGCGATGCGGCTGCCCACACCCAGCCCCTTGGACTGCAGGGCCTGCACCATCTGGCTGGTGGATTCGCGCACCTCGCGGTAACTGGCCACCTTGTCGCCGAGAAACAGACAGGGTTCGTCGTTGTGGCGATTGAGCCCGTCGATCAGCAGGTGGGGCATCAACGGGGGGTGGTACAGTGCTTCGTTACTCATGGTTACTCCAGTTGTGCGTTATCGGTTTGTCTCGGTCGTTTGGTCAGTCATCCAGCTTGAGTGCGCGGCGCAAGACGACAAACATTTCTTCCAGCTCGCGCTGGCTCACACTGGCGGTAGTGAACAGCGTTGAACCATGAAACGTGCCGGGAAAGGAATGCAGCTCCGTGGATACCCCGGCCTGCATGAGTTTCAGTGCGTAGTGGATGCCCTCGTCGCGCAGCGGGTCGAATTCCATGGTGCTGACATAGGCCGGCGGCAGGTTCGACAGATCCTCGGCGCGTGCGGGCGCTGCCAGGTAGGGTACATCGTCGCCACCGCGCTGGTAGTTCTCGCCCAGGTAGTAATCCCAGCTCAGCTTCGCGTTGGGACGATTCCACATGGGCGTGTCGACAAATGTTTTCATACTGACGGTGTCGAGCCGGTCGTCCAGCTCGGGAATACCCAGGAACTGGAAAGCGGGTTGTGGGCCACCGCGGTCGCGGCACAACAGGCAGGTCGCGGCGGTGAGTCCGCCGCCGGCGCTCATCCCGGTAATGCCGATGCGCGAGGTGTCTATTTGCAGCTCGGCAGCGTTGTCCAGTGTCCAGCACCACGCTGCGTAACAGTCTTCCAGGCCGCCGGGAAAGGGCGTTTCCGGGGCGAGTCGGTAGTCGACGGAAACCACCACAATACCCAGGTGCCGGCACAGCGAGACCACGCTGCCCTGTTCGCTGTCGAGATCGCCGATCACGAAGCCGCCGCCGTGTATGTGTAGCAGGGCCGGCACGGTGCCGGTCAGTGCTTCGGGTGAGAAAATGCGCACCGGTACTTCCGGCGCGCCCTCGGGGCCAGGGATCGAGCGGTTTTCAATTTTCACGCCGCTGGTGTCGAGGTCGGCGTTGAGTGCGGCCGTCATCTCGGAGAACCCAGCGCGAGCCGCAATCGGGTCATCCATGCCGAGCGTGGTATCGGGCAGAAGATCCAGGAGGGCGGCAAGTTCAGGATCGTAGTTGTAGGTCATTATTGTTTCTCCGTCGAGTGCCGGACAAAGAGTACCGACGCGGGTGAGCAGGCCTGTCCCTGAAGCATAGTCGGGATGGCGCGAGGTTGCCGGCCTGAGCGCAGATGACAGCGTATACTGTCCGTTCGGAATGTGTATCTTTCGAGTTCAAGAATGGATACTTTTTAATACAGTATTGCCCCCGATGCTGCGGCCCCCGCAGCCACAGCGCGCCATGACACAGGAGAGGTTGGCAGATGAAGATTGACGGGTCACTGATGTTCGAGCCGGTGAAAGTTGCCGAGATGGCCGCGAAGCTGGAGGCCGCCGGTTACGACGGGGCGTACACGTTTGAAGGGCAGTCCGATCCATTTATCTCCGTGGCCGCGGCGGCCATGAACACACAGAAGATGGAGTTGATGACCTCCATTGCAGTGGCCTTTGCACGCAACCCCATGAACCTCGCGTATCTCGGGAACGATCTGCAGAATCTCTCGGGCGGCCGCTTTATCCTCGGGCTCGGCGCGCAGGTAAAAGCGCACATCGAGCGGCGCTTCAATATGCCCTGGAGCAAGCCCGCCTCGCGTATGCGCGAGATGGTGCAGGCAATTCGCGCGATCTGGGATACCTGGCAGACCGGCGAAAAACTCAGCTTCGAAGGCGAGTTTTACCAGCACACGCTGATGTCCCCCATCTTCAGTCCCGCACCTAACGAGCATGGCGTCCCGAGGATATTTATCGCCGGTGTGGGCCCGGTAATGACACAAGTCGCTGCAGAGGTAGGTGACGGCTATTTCCTGCATCCCTTCAACACCGAGCGATCGATGCAGGAACTTTCGCTGGCGGCGATTGATCGCGGCCTGGCCAGGGCCGGCAAGTCCAGGGAAGGATTCGAGGTCTCGGCCCAGGCCATGACTGCCACTGGTAACAACGACGAGGAGATCGCTCAGGCGGTAGAGTCGGCGCGCAACCAGATCGCCTTCTACGCATCGACCCCGGCGTACCTGCCGGTATTGGAGTGTCACGGCCTGGAGGCGTTGCAATCGGAGGCGAACGGGCTTATCCGCCAGGGTAAGTGGGGGGAGCTGGCCACGCTGATCGATGACGACATTCTGAACACGTTTGCCGTGGTCGGCACACCTGAAGAAGTCGGACGCAAAATTGTGGCGCGCTACCGCGGGCGCGTGGACCGCATTTCTCCAGTGGCTTACCAGCCCGATGTGCCGTTGTTACAGGCGGTGCGCGAGTCTATTGTCGACGCGCTGTAACGCACTGGGTGACACCGACAGGAGGCAGATGTGACGAAGCCCGCAGCAATTATCCCGGCCCGGTATAACGGTCCGCCCGAGTCGGGCAACGGCGGTTACAGTTGCGGCGTGCTGGCAAGCCACATCGACGGCGCGGCGCGTGTTCGTTTACACCTGCCGCCGCCACTGGACGTACCGCTTCGCGTCGAAACGGCGCAGGACGGTACAGTGACATTGTTCGATGGCGATACGCTGGTCGGCACCGCCGCGCCCGATACATTGGACCTTGAAGTGCCACCGGCGCCGACCATCGAGCAGGCGCGAGCGGCCATGCAGCGCTTTGTTGGCTTCAAGCATCACGCGTTCCCTACCTGTTTTGTCTGTGGGCCGGGGCGTGAAGCGCACGATGGTCTCGATATTTTTCCCGGGCAGGTTGATGATAAGCCGCTGCTCGCCTGCGTGTGGGAGCCGGGTGCCGACCTGCTCGACGAAACCGGGAGCGTGCTGGAGCAGATCGTCTGGGCGGCGCTGGATTGCCCGGGATTTTTCGCAGCGACCCTGGATGCGTGGCGCCCCATGTTGCTCGGGGAATTACTTGCAGACATCCATGCGCCCGTGCCGGGTGATTGCGCGCTGGTGGTGTATAGCTGGCCGCTGGGCAGTGAGGGACGCAAGCATTACGGCGGCACCGCGATAGCGGATGCAAAGGGTACCGTGCTGGCCAGCGCCCGTTCGACCTGGATCGAGCTGCGCGGCGCATAGCCCTGCGGCGACTATGCGCCAGTGCCCGAACGGGTATATTGAATCAATCTGCGAACCAACGCACAGTTTGTGCTCTACCGGCGGCACAGCGCCTATTATCATGGTTCGGACCTGTTGAGTGTTTGTACCAGAGGTCAGCTGATATGCAGCGCAAAGATGATAAGAGACAGGAAGCACATTTCCGCACTAACCGGATGTTCCAGGAGAATGGTGCCTGGTATTTCAAGACGCGTGACGACGGTGCCATTGGTCCGTTTGAAGACGAGTTGACTGCCTCGACCCAGCTCGAGGTGTACATTCGGAACATGGAGTCCGGCTTGTCCACCGGACAGATGGACGGAAACTCTGTCAAAAACTCCGCCTAGGTTATTCTTGAAGCGCACGCGTGGCTTTGCAGAGCGTTCGTCGTAGCCTGGCGACCCAGTATCTGCTCAGGCACCGCTGTGCCTCGAAACTACAACCACCTGGCCAAGCGTATGCGCTGTATCCCTGACAAGTATCTTTTGTGTCGTGCCCTGGTGGTGGTGCTGGCACTGGGTTGCGCCAGTCTTGTCACCCGGGCCGGGCCCGAGGACATAGTCCTGGGAACCGGCGTCGAGGGGGGAAGTTACTGGCAGGCTGGTGGTCGTCTGCAGGCGGTGGCCAGCGAAATGGGCCTGGAGGTCGAACGTATTGCGAGTGAAGGCAGTCTGGAGAACCTCGACAACCTGCTCAACGAAGACAGCCCGGTCAACCTGGCCTTCGTGCAGGCAGATGCCCTGCAACTCCATTTGAATCGCTATCCGCGGGACCGCCGCAAAATTGAGATTCTCGAAAAGATCGGCCAGCAGTGCCTGTTTTTTGTGACGGGCCTGAAATCAGATTTCGACGATGCCGATGACCTTGGTGATGACGGCGCGGGACTGGGTATCGCCAACGTGGCCACCGGTGCGTCACTTAGCCTGGACTATATCAATTCGCGGCAGGGACAGTTCGAATCTGTCGACGTGATCTACGGCGATTTCGAACGTCTTGCACAGCAGTTGTACAAAAGCGATAACGCAGTCGATGCGCTTCTGATGTTGAGTGCGCCGCGCGAGTACGCCGATAATTTTCAGTACGTGTTGGACAATCCACACCGTTACCGTGTGCTGGATTTTGAGAATGACGACCTGACTGAGGCGTTACCTGACGGACGCAGAATTTACCGCGAGATGCGCCTGGTACTGCCCGGCGCAAGCAAACCGGTCAATACACTGTGCGTCAGCGGGATGCTGGTGTCGAATCGCCAGAAAATGTCCCCGCGCCAGCGCAACCGGCTGACCGACCTGGTGAGCTATTACTGGATGCGCGTGTACGCGACCTCGCGCAATTAGCCGGGCCCTGCGATGCCCGGGATCGCCGCGAGCAGTGCCCGGGTGTACGCTTCGCGTGGTTCGCTGAACAACTGTGCCGTCGGCGCGCTTTCCACGATTTTTCCCTGTTGCAGGACAATGATGCGGTCCGCCAGCTGGCGCACCACGGCCATGTCGTGCGAGATGAAAAGCATGGTTAGCCCATAGGCCTCCCGCAGCGACGCAATCAATTGCAGAATCTGCGCCTGGATAGTGACGTCCAGCGCCGAGACCGGTTCGTCGGCCACCACGAAGTCCGGGCGCGTGGCCAACG
>CAYGOX010000022.1:0-6118 GCA_964351485.1 uncultured Halioglobus sp. | reverse complement strand
CAACGCTCGTCCGATCGTGATGCGCTGGCGCTGGCCGCCGGAAAATTCATGGGGATACTTGCGCACCGCGCTGCGGGCGAGGCCGACGTCGTCCATGAGCTGCAATACCGCGTCGGCCACCGTTGCGCGCGTTTCCAGTGTGTGCCACAACAGTGGTTCGGCCAGCGTGTCGTAGACCGTCATCCGCGGGTTGAGAGAAGAGAACGGGTCCTGGAAAATAATCTGCATGCGCCGCCGTTCGCGGCTCATCGCGCGCGCGTTCAGCGTCGTCAGTTCCTTGCCGTCGAAGACGACGCTGCCCGCCTGGCTGCGCACAAGTTGCAGGATCGAGCGGCCGATGGTGGACCGATTCGCCCACCAGGCCCAGCACCTCGCCGCGGTGCAGGGTAAAGCTGACATCGTCCACCGCGCGCAGAGGCTCGCCGCCGGCCTGCGCAAACCAGGTCGAAAGGTGCCTGACCTCCACCAGCGGTTCGGCCGCGACCTCTTCGCTCTGACGCATGCCTGTCGGCGTTGCCGCCAGCAGCTTCTGCGTATAGGGATGCTGCGCATGCTCGAAGATCGCGTCGCGATCGCCGCTTTCTACCACGCGGCCGTTTTGCATAACGACAATCTGGTCTGCGATATCGGCGACCACGGCCAGGTCGTGACTGATGAAAAGCACGCCGATGTCCCGCTTTTCTCGCAGCTCGGCAATCAGCCTGAGAATCTGTGCCTGCAGCGTGACGTCGAGCGCGGTTGTGGGCTCGTCCGCGATAAGCAGCGCCGGCTCGTTGATGAGCGCCATGGCAATCATCACGCGCTGGCGCATGCCGCCGGAAAACTGGTGCGGGTAGTGGTCTATCGTGGTGTGCGGATCGCGAATGCCGACTTCTTCGAGGCACGCGATAGCGCGCTCGCGGGCCTCGCGCTTGCCTACGCCCTGGTGCAGCCGCAGGGGTTCCATGATCTGCTTGCCGATGGTCATGTAGGGGTTGAGGCAGGTCATCGGGTCCTGGAAGATCATCGCAATATCCCGGCCCCGAATGTCCTGCAGCGCGCGCTCGGGCAACTGCAGCAGGTCGCGCCCCCGGAATGTCGCGGTGCCGGACTCAATGGCGCCCGGCGGCTGCGGTACCAGACCGAGCAGGCTGTAACAGGCAACGGATTTGCCCGAGCCGGATTCGCCGATAATCGCCGTTACCTTGCCGGCGTCGACACTGAAGTCGACATTGTCCACCGCGCGCGTGACGCCGTTGCGCGTGGTGAAACTGACAGAAAGCCCCTTGACGTCCAGCATTGCCATCGCGTCAGTCCTGCGCGCCGCGCACGTCCAGCGCATCGCGCAGGCCGTCGCCGAGAAAGTTGAGGGAAAACAGGGTGAGGGTCAGTGCCAGCCCGGGGAAGATGAGCAGCCACGGATATTCTTCCATCGTCTCTGCCCCGTAGGAAATGAGCAGGCCCCATGACGTCTGGGGCGGCTGCACGCCCAGTCCGAGAAAACTCAGGAACGCTTCAAGCAGCATGACACCGGGAATGGTCAGGGTCGTGTAGACGATAATCGGTCCCAGTGCATTGGGGATCAGGTGGCGCCGCAGGATCGCCGCGGGTGACAGCCCCAGCGAAACGGCTGCCTCGACGAACTCCTGCTGGCGCAGCGTTTGCACCTGGGCACGCATGATGCGCGCCATGGTCAGCCACTCTACCGCACCGATTGCGAGGAACAGGAGCAACATGTTGCGGCCGAATACCACCATGAGCAGCACGATAAAAATCATGAAGGGCAGCGCATAGAGAATATCCACGATCCGCATCATCACGGCGTCGACGCGACCCCCGGCGTATCCGGCAACGGCGCCCCACGTTACGCCGATACACAATGCCACGGCCGTGGCCACGAAGCCGACCGCGAGCGAAATGCGTCCGCCGTAGAGTATCTGCGTGAGCAGGTCCCGGCCGAAAATGTCGGTGCCCAGCCAGTGCGCGGCGGACGGCCCGGTCGCGCCGAGGTCAAGGTTTTGTTCGGCGTAGCCGTAGGGAGCGATCCAGGGCGTGAGCAGCGCCAGCAGGACAAAACTTGCGAGCACGCACAGCCCGAAGATCGCCAGGCGATTTCTGCGCAGGCGCTGCCATGCGTCCTGCCACAGCGACGTTCCCTGCTCGGCAGTTGCCAGTACCTGGTCGGCTGATGTGTGCGCAGTTGGCATGGTGTCAGGTGCTCCCGTACTGGCTGCGCAACCGGGGGTTGAGCCAGGCGGCGAGAATGTCCGACAAGAGGTTGAACAGCACAATGAGCGTGGACAGAAACACCGTGGTGCCCAGGATCATGGTGTAGTCGCGGTTGAAGGCCGCCTGCACGTAGAAGCGGCCCAGGCCCGGAATCTGGAAAATGGTCTCGACCACGAACGAGCCTGACAGGAGGCCGGCAAAGGCCGGCCCCAGAAACGCGACAACCGGAATCACGCCGCCGCGCAGTGCGTGACCGGTGACCACACGCCATTTGGGCAGACCCTTGGCGCGCGCTGTACGGATGTAATCCTGCGACAGCACCTCCAGCATACCGGCGCGACTGAGCCGGGCGATGTAGGCGGCATAGCCCGTCCCGGGAGTGATTGACGGGAGGATCTTGTCGCCCGGTATATCACCCCAGCCCGAGACGGGCACCCACTCCAGGTAGATACCGAATACCAGCAACAGCAGTGGCCCGAGCAGGAAAGACGGCATGCAGATGCCGATCATGGCCGCGGTCATGGGCAGGTAGTCCTGCGCGGTGTTGGGTCGCAGCGACGCTGTGACGCCCGCAAGTCCACCGAGAATGACGGCCACAAGCAGGGCATACAGCCCCAGTTCCGCGGTCACCGGCAGGCCGGCCGCGATCAGTTCGTTCACGCTGCGCCCCGGGTATTTGAACGACGGGCCGAGATCGCCCTGCAATAGGTCGCCGAGGTAAGCGGTGTATTGCTGCATCAACGGTAAGTCGAGTTTGTACTGGGCTTCCAGCGCGGCCTTGACCTCGGGAATGACCGGCTTTTCGGCGTCGAACGGCCCACCCGGTGCCATGCGGACCAGGAAAAACGTCAGCGTGATGACGACCAGCAATACCGGCACGGCCTGCAGCAGGCGCAGGGCGATAAAGCGACCCATCAGTTAGCCTCCTCCGCGCTCGCGTCGAGCCACACGTACTTGAAATTCATCGAGTCCATCAGGTTGGGCGGCATACCCCGGACGCTGGGGTGAATCAGGTGGCTGCTGGTATAAGTGTAGATGGGGATGAACGGCATGGCGTTCATCAGCCGTGTCTCCGCAGCGTGGAATATCGCGTAACGCTGTTCGCGGCTGCGTGCGCGCGGCGCCTCGCGCAGGATCATTTCGTCGTAGACCGGATCGCAGAATCCGGTGTTGTTGTTGCCGCCGCCGCAGAGGAACAGGTCGAGGAAGTTATTGGCGTCGACGTAGTCGCCGATCCAGCCGCGCCGTGCCATGTCGAACTCCATCTGGTCGACGAGGTCCAGGTAGACTTTCCACTCCTTGTTGGCCAGCGTAACTTCGATGTTCAGTGCATCCTTCCACATCTGTTGCAGGGCGACCGCGATCTTGAGGTGACTCTCGCTGGTGTTGTAGATCAGTTCGATGCCCGGCCAGTTGTTTCCGTCCGCAAAACCCGCCTCGGCGAGCAGTTGGCGCGCGGCTTCTGGATCGTAGTCGAACAGTTTGGGCGGAAAGTACCCGAGCGTATCGGGCGGGGTGATTGCGTAGGCCGGTACGTAGGCATCGTGCAGTACCGAGGACACAAGTTTCTGCCGGTCGATAGCCAGTGACAGTGCCTTGCGAACGCGCACGTCGTCGAGCGGTTTCACGCCTGTGTTGAGCAGGTAGTAGTAGGTGCCGAGGTAGGGCGCGTTGTGGTAGGGCGAATCGGCCATTGCGCGGTAGACCGGTATCTTGTCCAGCGGAATCGTCTGCGTGTAGTGCAGCTGTCCGGCGCGGAACATGCGCTCTTCGGTGGAAATGTTTTCGGTGGGATAGAACACGATGGCGTTGAGCCTGACCTTGTCGCGGTCCCAGTACGTCTCGCTTTTTTCCACGCGAATGCGGCGATTGAGTTTCCACTCGACCAGGCGGAACGCGCCGTTGCCGACCAGGTTTTCCACGCGCGTCCAGGGCGTGAACCGGTCGGTGGCGTCGCCGAACTTCTCGAGCGTCGGCCGGTGCAGTGCGAAGGTGGAGTAGTGATCCATCAGCTGAATGAAATACGGCGTGGGCGCTTCGAGGGTGACCTGCAGGGTGAGATCGTCCAGCGCCTTCACCCCGACCGCGCCAAAGTCGGCGAGTTTGCCGGTGGCGTAGGCCTCGGCATTCTTGACCGGGTAGAGCATGTACGCGTACTGGTTACCCATGGCCGGGTTCAGCGCGCGTTGCCAGGACCAGACGTAATCGTGCGCACTCATTGCGTCGCCGTTGGACCAGCGCGCCTGCTCGTTGATGAAAAACGTGACGGTGAGGCCGTCCTCGCTGATCGTCCAGGACTTCGCGACACCCGGCTCGGGTTCGAGTGTGTAGGGGTTCTTGACCGCGAGCCCTTCGAAGATCGCGCGCACGATATGGTTCTCGGGGATGCCGGTAACAATATGCGGGTCCAGTCCCTGCGGCTCCGACCCGTTCCCGTAGTGCAGCACCCCGGCCCGATTCCCCGTCACCACATTGCTTTCACCCATGCTGCAGGCCGCGAGCACGATTGTCAGCAGGAGCGCTGAACAGGCCTGTTGCAGGGTATCTTGCACGGTTTGGGCTCGTTTGTGATTGGGGGGTACATCATAGCCCGGATGATTGCGGCATTTCAGTGGTTGAGTTATTTACTTACGCACGCGTGGCTTGCGACGCAGTTGGCGTTTCAGGACACGCAAAAGCGCCATCCATGGCTGCTCGGCTCGGCCATCCATGGCCTCGCACGGTCCTGAAACGCCAACTGCGCCACAAGCCACTCACACCCGAGCACACGAAGAGAATGTTTCGCTTTCATGGACGCTTCGAGGGACACCTCGCTCAGGCCTGGCCGCAGCCGGAAAGCCCCACCGTCCACTCCGTTAAAGCACACCCGGTAGCGGCTTCGCCCTGCCGGGGCGTGCGAGGCCAGGGACGGCCGAGCCGAGCAGCCATGGATGGCGCTTTTGCGTCCCCGGCAGGGCGAAGCCGCTACCGGGTGAGCGTGAGCAGTGCGAGATTTCCAGCCCCGAGTGAACAGGGCAAGTCGTCAGGCAGCAGTCTGATCCCGACTATCAACCGGCGGCCCCACATAACGTGCCCGAGGCCGAATCAACCGGCGGTCTTTCTTGAACTCGAGGAAATGGGCGATGTAGCCGTACACCCGCGACATGGCGAACATCGCGGTGAAGTAGTGGGTGGGAATCCCGAGGCTGTGGAATACGGCGCCCTTGTAGAATTCGACATTGGCCCAGATCTCGCGATCCTTGGTGGCGAATTCGCGCTGGCAGGCTTCCTCGACCGCGATCAGGACATCGAGCAGGTTGCGGCTCTCTTCGTCCTGGCACAGTTCCATGGCCATCGGCTTGAGAATCTTGGCGCGCGGGTGCCGATGGAGGCGGAGATGCTGGACTGGATCGGCGCCTCGGTGCTGGCGCACACGCGGCCGGCGAACGTGCCGCAATTGAAGCTGTGTTCCATCTGCAGGATCTGTGCGGCGTCGAGCATGCGGCGCTGCTCCTGGGTCGGCGCCTGGCCGTGGAACATGGTGAGGAAGTTTTCGTGGTACAGGCGGCCGGCGACGGGCGGCAGGATAACCTTGCTCTGGCTCAGTCGGTGGTGCGCGGCGATGAGGGCGGCGATCTTGGGGATTCCTCAGGCGGTGTGGGCGGGGGGCTCAGGCCCTGCAGCATCAGCATCGGGTGCAGGTCGCTCGGGACGTGCTGGAGCAGGTCGATCTCGGTGTGGGTCAGCCGCATGTGCAGGCACATGAAGGTTTTCAGGCGACGGCGTTCCTGCTCGTCGGGCCACTTGCCAAACAACACCATCCAGACCACGTGGAGGAAGGGCACGCCGACCATTTCGTTGATGTCGATGCCGCGGTAGCTGAGCAGGCCGATGTCGCCCTGCGCGTCCGAGATAGCCGTTTCCCCTACGA